>WHSX01000219.1 GCA_009379865.1 Candidatus Nitrosocosmicus sp. | reverse complement strand
GATACCAACTTCGCTGATTCAGTCAATCGTCATCCAAGGATGAGTCATCTGCATTGTACAGCTGCTAAATCTTTACTTGTAGCAATGCCCTTAAAAGTAAGGTATACGTCGTCATCCCCAGAACAATAAGTGGATATCTGTACAGCATCTGAATCAAGATCTTGGCTTGTAGAGAGATTACAAATTGTGTCCTCTCTGCAATTTTGCCACATGCAGTTAAATAACCTAAATACTTGGCTTTGAATCATGAGTATATCCATAAAATGGAAATATCGGCAATTAGAGAAGTGATAAAGAAGGGGGACAATTCTTGTGAATTCGACTGTTGAGTATGATCTGGAGGATAATGTACTCTATGTTAAATTAACAGACAAGAAAATAGTTAGCACCATCCCACTAGGAAACGGGGTATTTATTGATATTAGTGATGATAATAAACCTATAGGTATCAAATACGTATTGACTGACAAGAATCCTGAAACGATTAAGGAGATACAATCATTGTTTTTATAACCTACACATAGACATCTGTTTTATTGGTGTAGCGCTAATAAAAAATTAATCGCTATTGCTTACAAAGGAATATGAATCCGTTTGAAAAAAATATGAATTTGTTATGTGTAATAGTTGCAAGCCCATTCTTGCATTAGTTAGCAATGATGAGGGTCGGGGTTTGCATCCTTAATTTATAATAGTGTCATGTTGTGTTGTTATCAGCGGCATTAAGAGTTGTTTTCACTAATAAAAAACCATTATTCTACATGTAGTTTATTTTTCAGAAAAAAGAAAAGAGATCAAGATTTACTGGAAAGACATACAAGTGTTGCAAGAATCACGAGTAGTGTTAAATTTTTAATCTAGAGTATAAAGGGTTAATAAGATATTTTTAGATTTACCGGTATGATAGTTTTCAAGGTGGTTTTTTTTACAATTCCTTTTCACTAAAGGCTCTTTAAATTCAAAAACAACTATTTATATTTTCTATGATATGATTACTTATCTTAATAAGATTAGATCAATCATTTATTGAAACCTTGTCACAATTGAACAAAAATTTTTCGGGAGCTGATAAAAAAAGATTGACCACAAGTCTTGATTCAAAATACAATGATATACGATAAATTTTAAAGGAACAAGAAAATAATAACACAGACGTTGAACCAAAAGTTATAGAATTAGGTAAAATTGGTTCTAGAAACTTTACTCTATATCTATACAAGAGCAAAGACCCTGAAAAAGATGACGTACCATACGAGATAACTCAATTATTACCAACTATTTCCCCAGTTCGTATTGATATAATTGTCGGATTAAATACTCCCTCAAATAAGAGGATTTCAAGTTATTTGAAAGTAGGACAAGTCAGTGATGATGGTGATATTCATTCTAAATTTTTTGGGGAAGCAATCGAAGAGGAGGAGGAGGAGGGGCGACCACCAATACCATAGAAATTATGGTTACCATATATTACTTGATGAATCACTTCTTTTGTCAATGAAAATTCTTTTTATCTTTTTGTTGATAGTCCTATTTGAATTGGAACTTACAAAAAAGACTCAAAGCCCCTAATTTATTCATGGGTTTATAGTTCTAAGAATTAGCGTATTTCGGATATTGGGTTATCCTGAGAAACAGAATGTCTGATTAGGTTTGGAAAATTGGAATATCAAATACAACCGATCATGATTTGGACTATCTTTCCCATCCAACAATACGTATTAGCAAGAATTTGCAGCTTTAACGTAGCTAACATCAGTAACAGGTTTTGTTGCCATAGATTGAATGTTGGAGGCATTATTTGAATCAAAGTTGAATACATACATGTTGCTGTTGATAGGGTTCAATTCCAGAGCAGTTGGAGACTTCCACACCTCATTAATTGTCATAACAACATTAACAACGCTGTAAGACCGCTTGATCAACTGAAAGTGATTTGATCATCTACATGTTGCTATTGCAAAGGCCATGCCCCAACAGTTTGTGGAAAGACCTACATCCATAGGGGTGGTTAGGGTAACTGCCCAAGCCAATTTGATTTCATAAAAAGCTACTCGAATAGTCAAAGTAATTATCAAACCTAAAGATATACCCATTGAAATTTGACTTTTTTTTGTATCATTTGAGATTTTTTAGGGATTCGATACTGTTGAGTTTACCATAATGGGTGAGACGCCTAGCAAAGGCATTTACTTGTGACTGAGGTCATGATCAATAAATGTATTAGGGCATTTTAGGCTAATAACCAGCAATAGAATAACTGTTATTCTGGTTGATTGGAGCTGGACCCTGTGCTCAGTCCTATTGGATACTTTATCAAACCAAAGGATCAAAAATGCTCATAATGTCAATTCAATTTTTAAGTCAATAATTAACGACTGGCCTCATCATTCATGCCTACTCAAGGCCTGATGATGATAGACTTCCTTATAATAAAACTTCATCTGTTATTTCACCATGATTTTAGGATCGTGATTGCTTAATTCTCTTAATTATATTTACTATTATATGATTATATAGAGGCAATTTTAAATTATTTTAGATGTCATTGTCTCAACACGAAATATCGCTGAGAATTAAACGCTGGCTTGTAGAAGAAAGTGATATTTGGAGATTTGATGAAATCGAAGACCCGATGGTTGTTATGAATCTAGTAGCAAAATCTAATAATAGGAATGTCAATATTATTGTTGATGATTTACATGATAAGGTAACGTTAATTACATCAATGAACTTCTCAAAACAACAGAAAAATTCTTTATCTCTTTTACCATCAAAAGAAAAGAATCGTTTTATTCCAGATCTTTTGATGGCATTATACCAGTTGGGTTTGCTGGCTCGCCACAGCAATACATCAAAAGACAAAATAGAAAAATTTATCATGGAGAAACTTATTTATTTTGATGGTTTAACTAAAGATAAATTTTTTGATTCATTGTTCACAATGTTACTGGGTATAGATACACTTCAGCAATATTTTAACAGGTTATCATTAATTTCCAATGATGGAACTATAGACTGATTTTATTAATACTGCCTGCTACTTTAACCAACAGCTATTGATAGAACAATCTCAAGAAAAATTACAAGAAAAAAGGGTCAAGTAAATTGAGAATGTGAACTTCGATAACCCTATATAATCAGTTTACAATTATTTTTCCAGTCATAGTAGGATGTAACTTGCAATGATAATCAAATGTACCTGCCGAGTCAAATGTATATCCAAATGTCTGATCTGATCTCAAATCTTTTGAGCTAAATAATCCTTGATCCTCTGTTACAGTATGAAATCCAAACTCTTAATTTGTCCAAATCACGGTTTTGCCTTGGTTTATAGTCATGGGGTTTGGGTCGAACGCTTTATTAGCTAACTCTGACGCACCCTAGACTATTGATATTTCGTTATTGGATTGTGAACAAGCAAAAGGAAGTAATGGAACAATAAATATCAGAGCCAATATTATTGGTACTAACATGAATACCTTAAATTAGATCAATACCGCTATATATTGTGAGATATTTTTCTTGTTAGAAAACCTAATTTAGATATTCTATTTCAACATAAATGCAGAACAGATATAGGGAATCTCCTATTGGTCCTGCATGTATTACGTCTCATACAGCTCCAGTGGTTTTAATAAGATCTTTTAAAATCTTAGTAGGAACGTTATGCGCCATATTAATTGTCAAATCATCTTTGTTCTTTTTAGTTAAGATATTGAGAATTCACTAAATTTCATTTCCTTCCTTATCTGGTCCCTTCCATTCCTTTATTTTTGATTTGTACGTAATACTTCGGCCTTATGGGTCTGCTTGTACCTTTTTTGAGGCAGTTGTACAATTTTCCAAAGTAACCTCGAGAAGTGAAATTCAAATCCTTGACATTGGGTAGGTGGGTTCCATTTATCCTAATCGTTTAGAACCGGTCTGAGTGAAAATAAGAATTAGCAAAAGAATAGGATTTGAATGGGTGCAAGAAAGTCACTGGTTTGTGCAACACCATGTTCGAATTGTAGTAGTGGCATTTTCCATTTCCCATAAAGATCAGAAAACTATACAACATTTGATGAGTTTAAAAAAAAGTTAAATTTATTATTAGCTGCTGCAGAGAAACCACTGCAATTCTTGATCCATTGTTACGAAGTAAGTCTAGTTACGAACAGTATTATGTGCTTCTCCTCCTCTCCCCCCGTTCATACTGTGATCACCGCTTCCACTTCTGGGTTCACTACTACCGGTACTTCCACCACACTCATCTCCTATAGTCGCATGATTCTTTGCAAAACATGACCCGCCAGGACCTATATCTCCACTTATAGCGTCCCCAGTGTTTCCACCATGTCCACCACTACCACCCACGGCACTACATGCTAAAGGTCCCAAACAGAGGTTGTCTGCAAACACAAAACTAATCAGGGTGGTACCTTGAATTGCGCTCACTGGGATAAGACCTACGATCACGACCATTCGGAGTATTTGATACCTTGAAAAATTTACTTTCATTTTGATTAGAACTATATAATTTTATCATTTATTTGGGGTTTTTAACCTATAATTCTATACTACGATTCTATAATCTAATTCTATAATAAGAATCGAGTATAATTGTGAAGATATAGTCTTAAATAAATATTTCAAAGAACACATCGTTTGAAAGAATACTATCATATGAATACCTGTACTGCATTTTCTAATGCTAAACTATAATGATATTCGACAGACCTTTATTTGAATTTCCTAGAAATCCTAGTTACTTCCTTTCAAAAAATATTCAAGATCACATCTATTTTAATAATTTAATAAATGTATGTCTAGTATCAATTTTTGTTAGGAACTTCCGGACTATTGACCATCAATTTGCACAAAGAGGCATTAGGAGCGTTATATCTTGTATCCTCTGTTATTCAGGCTCTGTAAAGTTAACGAAAAAGCTATAGCAATCCTTTGCTTCTATGAAGCATG
>WHSX01000218.1 GCA_009379865.1 Candidatus Nitrosocosmicus sp. | reverse complement strand
AGGTTAATACAGAATCCTTTGATAATCTATTTTGTTCTTCTCTGGTCAAAAAAGTGATTCCGAGGTGAGAATACGATGAGATAGAAATACATATATTTTGAAAAAGAGTGATATACATTTTTTTCACTTGCCTGAAATTCTAGCAGCAATGAATGGGTTAACTATTGTGACATTCGCTAACTATGAAATTAATGTATGTTAATTGAAATTTCTCTATTGTCCAATTCTATTTTTTTAGATCCTTTATCTCCATTGGATTTCTCTGAAAATTCAACCTTGTTTACCCTTACCAAGTTCTTTAGATCTATTTCGAACTCACGTAGTTTTGTATTTTCTTCAGGAGAAAAATTGGAAATATATACCGTATCCAATATTTCGGTAGGAGAATATCCCAATTCTTTTCGAAGTTGCTGAATGTTTCGAGCCAAGTCCTTAACCAAGCCTTTTATTATTAATTCCTCGTTTCTAGAAGTATTTAATAAGAGAACTACATTTTCTTTCTCTGCTACCACATAACCACTAGTTGTAACAAATGCAAAATCCATGTCTTTAATAGTCAAATCTATTGATTTATTTGGTGAGTAATCGAAATGATAGAACCCACTCACTTGGAGTTGTTTGAGTATCTGGATCTTATCTTCACTTTCAAACTTGTCAATCAACATGCCAATATCACTTTTGACTATCTTGGCAACACTTTTTCTGTTTATGGTAATTGATGGTATTATTGGAGCCTCAAAGTTCATTAAATTTATTATTTTTTCAACAACATTATCTGCTCTGAGCTCTTTAACCTCAATATTTTCAATGTTCATTTGTTCTTTTAACAATTCTCTTATCCCTCCTACTTTTAGAAATTCAATCTCATCAACGTAAATCAATGCGGATTCCAGTGGCCACCTCCTTTTTAGCTTGTATCTGTTTCTCAATGAAAATGATAATGATGATATCTCCTTAATCGTATCAAATGCTGCTTCAACTTTCTTATTAGCTATCAAGGCTAATTCTTCACCTCCAGGCAGATTTTCCATCAGAATCGAATCAAACTGCTTAAAACATGATTGGTAAAGGTATTCGGTAAAAAATGGACATATGGGATGAAGTATTATATCAATAGTCAATAGACAGCGAGATAATATTCTATATACAATAAATCGCCTATCCTGGCTATCCAGATCATCGCTCCAAAGATCATATCTTATCAAAGGGACATAGGTTTGACTCAATGAATTTATTATAAAGTCTTCAACCGCGTGAGAAGCTTCATGAAATCTACAGTTACTTAATAAATGCGCGGATTCATCGATTAGGTCTTTAAGCTTTGTTAGAATCCAAATGTCTTGACTCCTCAATGAAAGGTTGTTTGCATTCCAACCCGACCTTGAGTACCAATCACCAAATTTGAATTGATCATAGGCTGCATTTTGCTGATAATATATATGTAGGAAAAAAAGTGTGCTTAAAACCTGATGAGGTCTAGAGGACATTTCCTTAATGTCAAAATTCAAAGGCTCTATTGGAGAAGATTTCCAAATAAAGTATAATCTTACCAGGTCTACAGGATTGTCGATTAAAAGGGATTTGGCATCAACGACATTTCCCAAACTTTTGCTCATCTTGTTTCCCTTATCATCCAAAACATGACCAGTGAACAAGAATGATTGAAATGGAGATTGAGGACTTTTTTTGAGGATAACATTTAACATCAATAAAGTGTATGCCCAACCCCGAGTTTGGTCAATCCCCTCTGTCAAAAATTCAGCTGGAATTAATGCATCGTAATTTGCATCAGAAAGTGAAGAATAAGGAGCACTTCCGCTGTTATGCCAGGTGTCCAGAACAAATAGTTCTCTTTTCATTTTGTTTTGACATTTGGGACAATTAATTAATACTTCATCTATCCAGGGCCTATGTAATTCAAAGTTTTCTCCATCCGGCAAATATGAGGCTCTCGCAACAATTGCTTCTCTAGAAAACAATCCTTCTTTAAAGGAGCATTTAGTACATTTCCAAATTGGAAGAGGTGTACCCCATACCCGTTCCCTCGATATACACCAAGGAACCCTTTCTCTAATAATCTCGAGAAACCGATTTTTCGGTTGCTCGTAAAAATAGTTTACTTTTGAAGCAGCGACAATAGGCTGGTCTCCTAAAACATCAATCATATAGAAATACTCCTTCCTCGCTAACCACACTATTTTGTGATGAGATCGCCAGCAGGTAGGGTATTTATGAGTCAGCTTGCCGATCTTTACTACCGAATTTGCCAATTGCATGTCATTAACGACAATTGGGTCCACATCTCTGACGAATTGATTCTGGTATTTGCCAGCGTCCTTAGTAAAGAACACCTTATCATCAATGGGTACAAAAATTGGTATTTTTCGTTTAGTTGCAATATCAAAATCCTCTTCTCCATTTGCCGGTGATAAGTGGACAATACCGCTACCTGTAGTAACATCCACAAAATTTTCTGCGACCACAAAATGGATTTTTCCTTGGGATGCGAGATCACTCAAACCAGGGATATTGTGTAGGAGGGGATGGATATAATACTGGCCTTCTAATTCTATACCCAAGAATCTATCAACTACCTCATATTTTTCAACCTTCAAGTCGGCCATGAATTCTTTAACTCTATTTTCGGAAACAATCCATTTTTCATTTTTCCCTTCATAATCGACCTTTAAAGTTAGATATTGAGTCTCAGGGTTTACAGCCACCAATTCGTCGGTAATTAATGTAAAAGGCATCGTAGTCCAAACCACTAGGAAAGTATCTGATCCTTTTAGTTTTACTTTGTAATAGAATGAAGGATCTTCCACCTGCTCATAACTTTGATTGATTTCAGCATTACTTAACGAAGTCTGACAAGAAGGACAATATGCTACAACTCTAAACCATTCCTTCAGTATCCCTTCCGTTAGTGCCTTGCTAATGTATTTCCATTCTCTTTCAATATAATTATCAGTATAAGTCCAATATCCCTTATCATAATCAAAAGACATCCCAATCAAATTATCTACTTGGACCCATTTTTCGTTATATTCAAGAATTAATTTTTTACAAGTTTCGACAATCTTCTTAATTCCAACTTTTCTAAGATTATCGGATTTATTGCCTGTTAAACCTAGAATCTTTTCTGCTTGAAGTTCGACCGGTAAACCTTGAGAATCCCAACCTGGTTGAAACTCCATCTTCTTCTTTTCGATTGTAGATTTTCTGAACCATAGATCTTTAATTATTCTACCTCTAATATGACCTAGGTGCGGCTCCCCATTCATGGTAGGTGGCCCCTCTACGTAACCTATTGTCGTTTTGAAATTTTCAGAATCTCCAAGATATTCCTTGATGTTTCTTTTTATTGTGGGATCATCATAATATGCTCTAACTTGATTTTCAAACGTCTTTAGCTCAAATTTATCCCCCAATTTCATACTATATTAAAAATCAAATGTCCATCCATTCTTATATTTTTGGAACTTTAAACAAACCCCAAGTTCAAAAAATAACAAATCGAGTTCAGTGGCAGAAGGTGGAGTCATCTATAAAAAAAAATAAAATCAAAAACCCTATTGCAAGACGTTTGTAAATCCTAGCGAAACCCAGAAATTATAGAAAATGGTAAAAAAGTTGCACCCGTTGAGGAGCATTGGTATGCAGATTCCTCTTACAAATAGAATTATATTAAAATTGTAAAAATCTATTATTGTGAATAATTTTAATCAAATCGGAGCAGGAAAGAATCCACCTGGTGATATTTATGTAGTAGTTGAAATTCCTAAAAATAGTAACATCAAGTATGAATTGGATGAAGATACTGGAATTCTATTTGTAGACAGAAAACTTCATACCTCAATGGTATATCCATTTAATTATGGATTTGTCCCTCAAACTAAGGAAGAAGACGGGGACCCAATAGATATCCTGATATTGAGTAACGATCAATTTTCTCCCCTTTCAGTAATCAAAGCAAAACCTATAGGTGTACTAATCATGGAAGACGAGGAGGGGAAGGACTCCAAAATTATAGCCGTGCCACATGAAAAGATCGATTATGATTATTCCAGATTCAATGAAATAGATCAAATGGACAGTCGAACTTTGGATAAAATAAAACACTTTTTTGAACACTATAAGGAATTGGAAAAAAACAAGTTTGTAAAAGTCACCGGCTGGGAAAATAGTAAAGTAGCAGAGCGGATAATCAGTGAGGGAATTGATAGGTTTAAGACAGAATCATAAAGCTTTGAATTGTTCGCTCCAACGCATATAAGCTCTAACCATATCTGAACTCACACTAGGTTTTCTAACCTTAAACATTTCTTTGAAATCCGCCAAATTCAATTCCCTTGGTAAATCATCTTCAACCAATGGTTCACCTTTTTCAAAAAGTTCATTTACAACCCTCAGTTGTGCAGACTGACAGATGTCTTTGATGTCACTAGCACTATATGCTTCCGATAGTCTCGCCAATTCTTCTATTTTAAGTAAGGGATCCCTTGTTAATTTTGAAACATACTGTTTGAAAAGGTTCCGTCTGGAAGCCATATCGGGAAGGGTTACATAGATCCTCTTTTGAAACCTCCTCAAAAATCCGGATTCAAGACTCCAGGGTTTATTGGTTGCACCTATTACATATAGGAATGATTCTTTAGATTTTCCATTAATTCCATCCATTTCAGTCAAAAATTGATTTTTTACACGGACTTCTCCTCCAACTTCTCCATTCCTGGTCCCCAATAGGGAATCTATTTCATCAATAAATAACAATATTGGGATTCTTTCTTTCTGGTGCAAAGCTCTTGCAAAAGTAAATAGCTTGGAAATATTTTTTTCTGCTTCTCCTAACCATTTGCTCATCATTGAGGCTGCATCAATATTTATGAAATACCCATGGATCTCTGCGGCGGCGGCGGCGGCAAGTAAGGTTTTTCCGCAACCAGGAGGTCCGAAAAGCAATATGCCTCTGGGCCAACCCAGTGGGAATAAATCAGCACGTCTTGTTG
>WHSX01000217.1 GCA_009379865.1 Candidatus Nitrosocosmicus sp. | reverse complement strand
TATTTGAAAATGATTGCTAAAGCTAAAATGAATTATGACCCAGTCTCAATTATTTTTGTATTTTCTATTTTTAAATAATTCATGATATTTTCCTTTTTTGTATATACTGTCTGATATGACAGTTATCGATTATACTAACTACTTTGTCGCCTATTTATAAAATAGTTTTCTTAATAACTAATTCTAGTCATGATATAAAGAGTTTCAAATATTATTCCATGAATTGTCCATTAGTGGTTCATGATTTCAAGAAATTTGAGGTGTACAATAGAACAGTACTTACAAAAGTATTAAGAAATCAAAATTTAATGGAAAAAAATAAGTATTTGATATTATCTCATTATTTTTTACTTTGAAGATACTATAGTTTAGCTGATATTCCCCCATCTAGCGTCATCACTGTTCCGGTTATCCACTTTGAATCATCTGAAGCTAAAAATAAAATGGCATTAGCAACATCCTCTGGATCGCCAATCCTTTTTAATGGAAATGATCCCTCTAACATCCTTTTTGCGTTTTCGTCCTGTAAATATGGCTCCATCATAGGACTGCGAATGGTAGACGGTGCTATACAATTACATCTTATATTGTATTGTCCGTATTCTACCGCTATACTTTTTGTTAACATTATGATACCTGCCTTTGTAACGCCATATACTGAAAATGGTACCTTTGGTATGGCTCTTATTCCCAATAATGATGATATATTGATGATATTACCTGATTTTTGTTCGATCATCAAGGGAATCACTGCTTTGATAGGTTGAAACGTTCCTTTTAGATTAACATTAATCAAGTTCGTCCATTGATCTTCAGTCATTAGATGGAATGGTGTAGGATCATTAATTATTGCTGCACAATTTATGAGACTATCTATTTTATCAAAAGCGGTCAAAGTTTGTTCAATGACACTTAATACTTCAGATTCATGAGATACATCAGCTGCCATATATATTAAATTATCATTCTTGCCCAACTCCTCTACCGTTTTTTTTAATTTATTTTTATTTCTAGAAACTAAAACCACTTTACTGCCTTCTTCAAGTACTTTTTGTGCTACTGATTTTCCAATCCCACCAGATGCACCTGTAATAATAGTTACTTTTCCATTCAGTTTCATGAAATAATTATAATGCGATTAATTAAAAGGCTTTTCAATTTTGCTCGTGCAATTCTCGATGTTTATGTAAAAAGGTACTAAAAATGTAGTTATTGATAGAATGTAATGAATATAATTAATTATTATCGGGCAACATTATCTAATTTGATGATAAGAATTACGACAAAATAGATTAATATTGGAAAAATCTCATTTTTAGTATGGTTAACGAATTAACTTGTCCTAATTGTTCAACCATGATGCGCGTCAATCAAAAATATGGAGTTGATATTCGATTTCTGTCCTTCTTGTAAAGGTATATGGCTAGATAGAGGGGAAATAGACAAAATCGCTAATGCTTCTAAAAGATATGATGAGGACCCTGCATATTCAAATGAACATCCTGGAAATTATGACGATTATGATCATCATCGGTATGAATCTAGTCAATATGGTTACAAAAAGAAAAAACGAGGATTTTTCACCGACTTTTTTGATTTTGGTTAACAAGTAACAAACATCATATTTTTTAAGCTACTCGAAATTTATCAATTCTATCTTATTTAAAATTATCAAGAATCCAGAACTTATCTATCATAACATAGGGTTCCCCTCTCTATTTCGATTTTTGCTGCTATTTTTGATATTGATTTTCTTTTCTCTGTTTAGTATGATTATTATGAGAAGAGGGAATATGAAACCTAAAAGAATCATTATTTCTAATGTAATGACTATAAAAAAACCATTAATAATCAACCAAACGTAGCAAATTGTTAAAATATAGTCATACGTACTCTTCAGCATATAGTTTGGATATATTTTACTTTATAATAAACTAAAAGTTCAAGGTCTAAAAAATTAATCAAACATCTCTCATCTGTTCGAGGCACAATCCAAAAGATTTCATGAATCTCTATAATACATAAGGAATATGACTACTCTATTGTTGGTTTTTTCATCTGTATTATCATCATTGACAGTTGAATATCGATTATATCATTTTGAAAAAATTGCATTTAGTAGCATGCAGAGATTACCGTGACTGGATCCGGTATATTATAATAATATTTGGGAGTTTGATCATCCTTGACATGAATATCCGTAGGGCTAGATCCTCTGACAAAAATAAAGTCTTGGATTTTTGCATGAATACGTTTGAATGGGGGGATTATATTGATAGAGCTTGGGATCATTGGATAAATGAGCCATCGAGTTTGCTGTTTGTCTGTGAAACTCAGTTATCATCTTTCATTTCAAAATCAGATCTCGTAGGAGTCATCCATATTCTTCAATGTTCAAATAATTCATTATGGATTGAAGGGTTACGGATAAATAAGCTATATAGAAACAATGGTTTTGCCACTGCCCTCTTAAATTATAGTATTGATTATGGAATTGAGAATAACTTAAATGAATGCTGTGCTTTGGTTTCTCAAGGTAATTTTGCTTCGCAAAAAATGCTAGAAAAATTAGGATTTTTGAAACTCTTTACCTGTGCTTATTATAAAGTACAATTAGAAAAATTAGGATTTACGGGCAAGAAATTATCCACATTTGCAAATATGCAATCAATCAAATTAGTTATTAAGACACCACAATTGGCTGACATCGTCAAGATTCGCAGATACTTGTCTAATCCAAATACTACAAAGTATATGGATGATAGATATTTTGATTCCTGGAGATTCTACAAATTCAATATGGATTGTTCAAACTTAGTTTTACTAATAAAAAGTAATGAATTATTGATTGTTTTAAATGAAGATGATAGAATAGTAGGAGTTGTAATGATAAAAACGATGGTTAGTCAAGATAGCTTCGACAAAAAATCTGCTATACAAATTAGTTACTTTAATTGTATTAAAAGGTCGTTATACTTAAAAGTCCTATACCTATTGCTAGAGAAATATAATAATGATGGGCGATTTGATAACATTCAGGTTTTTTTACCGACTTTTCTAGGATTGAGAAAATTTCTTGGTTTCGAATCAATTGATTACTCGGATCAGTTCTATCTGTATACAAAAAAAATTAAGGATATTCGGAACAGGTCATAATATATCCCATGATTAAGACAACACAATATACTGTTGCATTATTATTGCCTAATCGATTCTGATATGCTAGAAATATCCAGCAGCAGTGAGAATTCAAATAGTTGTTGTTCGAAATCGAAATTGTTCATTGATCCAAAAAATATACTTGGATAGGGATATTAATAATATCGACGTCAACTCGAATAGCCAAATATACAAAGTTAAATTCGAAATAATTCTAATGAGGAGTGAAAAATCGATCTAGTTTCCTCTTTTACTTCTTCTTTTCCACTCAATATCAACTTATAATGAATTAACATTCTTCTATGCATACCGGCTCACGCAGCTTTACCGTAAATTAATAAAAAGTCAAAAATAATTGTAACCAGTAAAAATATCGTCATAGCCTCTCCAAAGAAAAAGAAAGTCAATTTATAATCCATTCCTGTTTTTTCGAGTAAACCAAGCCTCAAAATTATGCCAAGAGAAGTAATTACTAAACGTGTTATGGTAGCCAGTATATAGGAGAAGTTGGAAAACCACCCGAGATCAACAAAAATTATACCATTACTATTTTTATAGAATCTTAATGTCTTATCAGAATATTTGTTGGCTAGATATAGGGAGACACCAAAAACGATCAAATAGGGACTATAAATTCAATTGGAACCCCTATGATGAAAAAATGAACTATAGAGTAAAAATAATGTAAGCGCGAATCGTATAATTGAATGGGTAATAACTTTTCTCTTATTTAATTTTTCAACTTTTCTTACTGATTTAAATCTCATGTCTATGCAACTAGTTCATCTTATTATTTGATTCGTCAATTGTGTAATTTTGTATTCAAGCAAGATACGATTAATGATATCTGATTTCATATCGATCTAATCCTTGACTTCATCTTTATACCATTTTTTGGATGAAGTGTGATTCCGGGATCCATTCTAATTTTTTGATTTGGGATAAGCTCTAATTTCCAATAACTTGAAACGGTAGCAATTAATAATATGCCCTCTTGCCATGCGAAAGATTCCCCTATACAACCACGTATTCCTCCTCCAAATGGAAAATAACTAAATCTTGGTAAATGTTTTTTAAATTCATCAGTCCATCTGTCAGGATTGAATTCGCTCGGATTATCATAATATCGATTATCATGGTGCATAACATATTGACTCATTAGGATTGAAGATCCTTTTGGAATCGTATATTTATCAATCAAATAATCTTCTTCAACCAACCTGCCAATGCTCCAAACAGGTGGATAAATGCGCATTGATTCTCTAAATATTTTTTCAATATACTTGAATTTGGGAAGATCTTTGATTGTTGGATTTCTATAGATCTTTTTCTTTCCATCCGTATTTATTAAAAGTACGGAATCTATTTCTTCAAACATTTTTTGTTCTACCTCAGGATGCTGGGATATGAGGTAATACGTCCATGTAACTGCATTTGATGTGGTTTCGTGTCCTGCTATGAGCATGGTTATAACATTGTCTCTAATTTGCTGATCAGTCATGGGGTTAAGGTCCGATATCGTGTTTGTTTGATGCTTGTCGAATTCATTATTTTGTTTCACTTTTGATTTAATGGTTGACAGTAATTGTGCTTGTATTAGCTTTGATAACAAGTCATCATCCTTCTCTACCTGTCTATTTGATCCTTCACCTTCATCCATACTGGAAGTCTTCTTTCTATCTTCGATTAATTGATAAACTATGGAATCAAGTGTTTTTATTGATTCCCTACTTTTAGATACTTCCGGTAGAATTTCAAAATGATCCAAAATGTGTCCTATTGGATGTTGAAGGCGTTTAAAGTATTTCTTTGAAACTTCTAATGCAGACGAAAATTTGGATGCCTCTTCGGAATCAATTTCATAATTCATAAT
>WHSX01000216.1 GCA_009379865.1 Candidatus Nitrosocosmicus sp. | reverse complement strand
AAAACAAGATTGTCCTTATTACTGGTGCATCGAGTGGAATAGGTAGATGCGTTGCAAGTGATTTTTCACAATTTAGTTTGAAATCCTTAATCCTAATTGCCAGAAATAATGATAGACTGAATGATTCTATTGTATCTATGAAGGAAAGGGACTTTGAAATACTGCCTCTATGTTGCGATGTGTCCAACAAAGAAGAAGTTAAGCGCGTTGGTGATCTGATACTCGAACGGTATGGGTATATAGATATTTTAATCAATAATGCAGGAATTGGTATATTTGGAAAGGTTGAAAAGACGTCAATCGAGGAAATCGAAAGAGTCAGTTTCACTAATTATTTTGGCATGATTTATTTTACAAAAATTTTTCTTGATTCAATGATTAGGAGAAATAGTGGTCATATAATTAATATTGCCTCCTTAGCTGCCAGTTTTGGTATACCTGGGATGGCCGCATACTGTGGATCAAAATTTGCCATGTTGGGTTTTTCTGAGTCCTTACGTCGTGAATTAAGAAAAACAGGTGTAAAGATATCTGTCATAAGTCCAATAGGCGTAAAGACCAATTTTTTTAATAATGAATATTTTAATAATAAAATCCCGATGAAATATATGTTAAACCCGGAAACTGTTTCCAAGGCGGTATTAAACTCGCTTACATCCGATTCTTTTCAAATTTTTGTACCTGCCATAGCTGGATTGTCTGTACCGTTCAAAGGTTGGTTTCCCGCGATAATTGATTCAATTATTGAGAGCCAATTTCGTAAGAATCTTGGTTGAATTGAATTTATTATTCATCTTCATCTTCATCCTTGTCCTTCTTATTTGGATCAAAATCTGATTCTACATCCATCATTTGTGCACTCTCCAAATCAAATCTAAAAATCTCATCCATATCAATTTGATACTTGGTTCTTAATAATTCACATAATTGATCACTTAGTTTGGCTTTTGATATTTTAATTTTATACTCATATACGAAACCCTTCATAAGTTCTGAAATCTTCAAATCATCTGCTAAGTCGATTTCTTCAATTATTGTTCTACCGTCGGGTAGTGATTCATAGAGCTGGATGTCTGCTTTTTTGGTTTGTTCATTGATGTCTAGAATATAACCTGTTCTATTAATCGTGTCTAATATTTGAAAATTTGCATTTTTCAGTTCATTGTCGGCCCATTCGGGAAGACCGTTCTCCTCTGATTTTGCCTTTGCCGCTTTTCTTGCCATTTCTTGCCCGTTATGTATTCTAGTACTTTTTATTAAAAACTTTTTCAAATTTATCTTTGGGCTTCTAGAAAGCATTATCTATAGGATTATGTATACTTAGGTCCTTGAACCCTGTGATAACTGGTGAATCTTTACTTGATTTAATTAGGGGTCAACACAGGGATTTGGTGCTTGTTGATACCCGATCATTTGCTGAATATGCTAAGGGTCATATTCCTGGTGCCATTAATATCGATTTGATGCATTTCCATTGGTTTGATACCTCTACAATGGGACTTTTGCAATTTGAAAGACAAATGGGTTTACTATTAAATTGTCTAGGCATTAATTCATCAAATAGAGTTATTTTTTACGATAATGTTTCAGGTCCTACCGCTTCCAGGGGTGTTTGGCTATTGAATTATTTCTCTCATCTTGATTCATTTATGTTAGACGGTGGGTTTGAAAACTGGTCAAAACTTAAATATCCAGTTGAAATGAAGACAAATCAATATTCACATTCCACATTCAATTTTTATACTAATAGGGCAATATTAGCTGATTTAGAATATGTAAAAAACTGTGTAGATAAAACTTCACAGGATGTGGTAATTGTTGACTGCCGTTCCCAGGCTGAGTACAACGGCTCTGTTGCTCGTGCTTTTCACCGGGGACATATACCTAAATCCGTTAATGTTGAGTGGTCAAACAATCTTAGCAATGAGAAATTCTTGAAATTTGACGCTTTGGCAAGGTTATATTCCTTTATATCAAAAGAAACAGAAGTTATAACGTATTGTCAAGGTGGTTACCGAGCTGCAAATACTTATCTTGCTCTTAAACAACTCGGAATTCCAAAAGTCAGAATGTACTTAGGTTCTTGGGGAGAATGGGGTAATAATCCTACACTTCCAGTTGAATTGAATTAACACAATAACTGATGTTTTACTTTCCAATGAATAATCTAAATGTTCTAATAAAAAATGGAGATAATTATTTTTTATTAATTGGAAGATTGTTTAATTCTTGTAGTTGTCTATTTATCTCAGTTGTATTTTCCTTTCCATATGTTATCAATATTCTATCGTCATCGTTTATTACATAACTCATTATGTCTTTAGTTTCATTACCATTAACATAGAAATTTAGTTTATATTGGTCGTTATCGCAGAAGCGCTGGTTACTATCTGTAATGAAACACCCATTGGAAGCGTCCATTCTAATACTCTTGAGGAATTCACCAATTGGAACATTAGACGAGTGTTTATGGATTGTTGTTCCATCCAGTGTGCCATTGTAGTTTTCTACGTGAATATAGTTAGACCTCACCATATATTTTTGTTGTGCTAGGTCCAAGTTTGTACCATTTAGGTCAATCAATAATGCCGCATGTTCATGAGCTGATCCTAGAGCACCATATTTGGCTGCTACATTTTCGCTGGGAAAAAATATTGCTAACACAATTGCAAGAGCTGCTATTCCAACAACAACAGGAACTATTATTTTTAAATATTGATTTCTTTTCTTACGGCCTCTTGCAAAATAACTACTATCGTTATTATCATCCTTGTTAGAGGCATTATTCTTGTTACTATCAACGTCTGAATTCTTTTTCTTCTTACTCATTATATCGTAATTCTACTGATATGTTCTCTAATTTAAAATTAATATTTGTTATTCTATGTATTATTTGTCATTTCACTTATGATACTTCTCAATTTTAAAGAAAATGGATGATTTGGATTGTTAATTACTGTCAAAAACTCTCTAGGACTAAATTGTATGTCACAATAACATGGTAGTGGGGAAAGAGAGTTTGCACCCGTAATGGCATGAAGTTCTTCCAAAACTTTCTTATGATCTTGGTTTTCTTCGATATTTGAATCGGGTGTGGTAGCCGGAATACAATATCCTGATATCCTATTTAGCAATATATAAGAAATAGCACCAAATCGTACAAATGTTGTATAAATTTCAAACAATAGTTTTTTAGTTCCTTCAATGTCTAAATCATCCATTTTCATAGTAAGTATTAATTTATCAGCTATTGATAGGGCATTAATGGACCAATGTCTTATTCCTGGACTCGTATCAATAATGATATAATCTGTATCGAGCTTGGTAATAATTTGTTCTCTAAGAAAAACTAATTTCCTAAACTGTTTTTTCCAATAGTCTGTTCCATTACCCATTTCAAATTTAAATATTGCGTCTCTGCTAGGATTAGAGAATCCCGTATAGAGTTTCCCTGTAAAATTGTTCGGCTTTTGATCATCTTTAAAAAGAATTTCAGTCATATCAATTATCGATTCATAAATATCTGCATTATTATCTAGAAAGTCGTTTATCCATTTTTTTGGATTTATCTTAAAATAATTATGTAAGCTGGGTGCATAGACATCTAAATCTAATATGGCAACCTTTTTCCCCATTTTTACAAGTAATGCTGCGGTATTTGCAGCTATTGTGGTCTTACCGGTGCCTCCCTTATAGGAATGTATTGCTATACAGTGAGTCATACTAAGCTTGCTTACTACATTACTTCTAAGTTCAATATTAAATCTTTTGAAAATTTGTTATTGAAATAAATATGTTATTGTAAATTTCAGAACTGTCGATCTTCCTTTGTGAATCATTGAATCTATAGATCACTACTTTCATGCGAATAAATACGAATAACATAGATTTGATAAGAACTAACCATAAGACCGGTTATTAAAAACGTCCAGTATCTGTATATAGCATTCATCCGTCAGTGTCCCCTATAGATCAGGTGAAAAAACCGTTTGATGGCGTATATATGACATATAAATAAATTGTAATTAATGGCTAAGGGCAAATTAGAAGAAATTATCAGTAAAGCATTCTTTGCAGATGATGCATCCTCGTATCTTGTAACATATAGGGATTACGAAGATTATAAACTAATTACCTTGTCAGATTTCATCTTAATTTCTGAAAATTTTCAAACAATCCCAGCTTCAAGGATAACAAAAATTGAATTAAAGGGACAACTACTATATGAAAAAAAATTAAAATAATACGTTGCTTAAACACCAGTAATAATAAATCATGGAAAAATATGTTACCGAATTCAAAAACCTTTGCAATGAAATTGTGCAAATCGATTCGAGAATACGATTCATTGGGGTTGCTGACAAGCATGGAATAATTATTACTACTGCAGAACGTAAAGGAATAATTCCACTTTTAACAGATGAAGAAACTGAGCAATATGCTATCACTGCCTCTACCAGACAATATACTAGGTTAAGGTGGCAAGATATACTTGGAAAACTAAATTATACCTGCTCTCTTTATGAAAAAATTTTGCGGATTACGATACCAATAACAAATCAAAAAAATAGATTAGAGTATCTCTTGATCTTTACATTAGATCCGCATACAGATGATTTTGATAATTTAATCATGGAAAAAATAATGCCCTCGATTAGTGGTTTCTTTTCAAAGCTTTTCAAAGTAAACTAGTCTAGCATTAACAACCAATTTACAAAGATAACGAGAATAAAAAACTATGGTCAAGATTGGTCTGTGTAAAACAGACAAAAGTCATTCATAGCGATTTATGTTTAAGGTAACATTCAAGCGGATAATATTATGTTACTATTTGGATTTAATAAACTATAATGTTTAAGCTACATGAAAAGGAATTGAATTGAATTAAATATTAACATTTACTCCCTATTCAATAAAATTGAACCTTTTCTCCAATCTAACAATTTGTAGACTGAATCAAAAACCCCATTATACCGGTATAATGGCTCTGTAAAGTTAACGAAAAAGCTATAGCAATCCTTTGCTTCTATGAAGCATG
>WHSX01000215.1 GCA_009379865.1 Candidatus Nitrosocosmicus sp. | reverse complement strand
CTCTGCGGATTTTGACACATATGTTCTGGTATATTATATTTTATTAGGTTAAACAATTGACTAATTGAATAGAATTTATGTAATTATTCTGAAGGGACTACTTTATCAATACACCCTAATCTATTTTTCTTTTGTTATCCTAAGAGTCCAAAAATTATTGATCAGTAATCTTATCGATTTTTCAATGTAACTGTTTATTTATTGCATCTAACATATAAAAAAGGAAAATCATATAATCTTGGATTTCATTCGATTCCACATATTTTGGAACCCACATATACAAATATTCAGTCTAGGATGTGCAATAATAGGAAAATGTCTGAAAGGATCAGATTAGATCAAACAAAATTAGGTATTTCATGATACACTAATATCGAAAGGGTTTTCATCTATGAGTATTAAGTTCCGAGTGGTAATGGGGTTATATAACATTCGGATAACTTAGACGAAGTCATGTAATATTTAATGCTGAAAAGGAATGAAACCAGACATCTGGATTAAAATTATGAATATATTTATGAAAGAATTTTTTTTATCGCTTATTTATTTAAACTGCAAATGGCCTCATTTTGCTCCATGTTGCTAAATAAACATGAATTCTTAATACGCATACGCCCCATCAGCAGGTCTACATTGATTACACAAAGTGGTTTTTTCACCTTTGTTGTTCCTTTTGATATCATTACTTCTACATTTTCCATACCACATTCATCACATCTACCTTTCACAATCATTTATGATTGTGAAACTTTAAAAGACCAACCTATCCTATGCTGGGTACCTAGTCCGTTTTGATATCTTGATTTGAATATCTAATTAATTATTAATTTGATTACGCTTTTAACTCATCATCTTGAGTATCTAAAATACTAGTGGCATCATCATCCTCTGAGCCCACTTCCGAAGCAGAATTTTGTTGGTTTTCAAGACATAGATGATTGTTCAATCTTTGATAATTTCTCCATATTCAAGCTCTTGCAGCGTCTATTGTATCATCTATCTCCTGTTGTTCAGGCATAATCTTTGTAGTAGACCAAATAGTAGAAAACCTTATCAAAAATATAGCTGATTGTTATTGATTAAGCAATAGAGTCACATAGTTTGGTTATAGCTATAATAAACTGGTAAATAGAAAGACCATCAATGTGTTAACGCTCTATTCTTAAAAATTTGCACAAACTTCTGAAGTTATGGAGGAATTGTAGGATTGGAACTGCACGATTAATTTCTTATTCTTATGATTTATATTAGTATTCTATTTTTATGGAGAACATAGAGTGTTTCGGTAACAGTTCTTAAATGTGGAGTTTTAGTTCCTTGTAGTAGTATGGGTCTATTACAAATGATAAATAGTCGGTAATGATGGAAGACAGATCTTAAAAATTTTGCAATTCTTTACATTTGGCAGATAAACCAATTACATCAAATATGATATAAGCACCAGTATTGAAAAACTCAATTCTCTCACCTATCACAATTTATTTGTTCGGGAGCATATAACTCGGGTACAGAGATACATCATGTTATGCAACCTAAGTACATGGGATAAAACTTTATTTACTATCAATCATATTCTTATCGACAACAATTAAAGTTGAAAATTTCTTTTATAATTTCTCCTACTTGTTCAATTCTAAGAGAATTGTGAGAAAGATTCATCATTTTCGATATTCAATCATTTGATTTGTGCAAAACCCTTTGATCATATCTGTTTTGTTTAACAAGTAATGCCATTTCAAATGCACCATAAATTGTTTTAATTAAATCCTTGTACATTTTGGAATTTTTGTCATCTTTCGAAGTACTAGTTTTCATGTTTAAGCTCGAGGTCATCGTATCATAATTATTTTCCGTATCTTCAGCATACCATCCCCTTGTCTAACCAACAAAAGGGAACTTACCAAATACAAAACCTAATTGTGACCAGAACGACATTAGCTCACCAGCAACATGCTGAACATTATCCTGTCCCCCCTGTAATTAAGAAAGCAGCAACCTTATCTCTTATGAGATATCGATCATGTGTAATCATTTGATTTTGAACACAGTTCATTCTTTGAATCATCTTGTAGTATAATGAACTCGCACTACCCCATCTTATTGGAGTAGCTATTAAAACAATATCTGCCCAGAGAATTACTTTTTCATAAATTTGTATCATCTGATCTTCACTATCTCTTTCTGAAATGGAACAAGGAAAGATACATGCATTGGCGTTCTTTGAATAGTATCCTTCGCAATGATTGAATTCTAACTCACGAAGTTTAATCATGACGGTTTCCGCCCCTAAATCCTTTGTTGCATATTCTAAAGCAAAATGTAAGGCGGCTTCAGACGTGCTTTGACGTGGAGCAATTTTATCATTTGCGTTTGTAGTAGAAATTCCAAGAATTCTCACTTTTTTATCGTCTACAGGAAGTACATCATCACTTGACTTGTGAACCAAATAATCATCAACAGAATTCTTTAGATTCAAATAGGCTTCATGAGGTTGAAATATTCTTTTTCCAACGGTTGAGGGAATTGAATTTACATATATCTTGTTTTCTATTATCTTGACCTCGTACGAATTAACACTATCTCCTCCCTCATGAGGAGATTGCCCAGTTTTCACAGAATATTTCCATCCATGCCACGGACAAGTGACTATATCTCCATCTAGAAACCCTTTACTAAGTGGTCCTCCTTTGTGTACACAAGAATTAGATATTGCATAAAATATTCCATCAACATTAAAAACTGCTATTTCTATGTTTTCATCTTCTTTGGTTTTAATTGAAAAGCTTTTAGACACTCCACTTTGAATGTCTGTTAATAAGCATACACAACGATATGAAGAATCATCATCATACGTATCTATTCCATTATTCATGAATTCTTATCTAGAACATACTATATCTAGAGATATTTTTCTCAGACCTTCAGTAGCATTTTGTTCGTTTATCATCTGGCCCTTTTGGCTTTCGGGTCCTTCACTTTTTGGAATTTAGTATCTATTTTCTTTATCCATGTAAACTAGGTATATCAAATTATTTAATTATGGGCATGTTGTTCAAATTTTGCAATTAGTATATTTTATAGATGTATGGAAGACAAAATTAGAAAGTTGGCTAAATAAAAGTAATAGACTACTTGATAGAACATCCTTCATCTCTATAGGCAAAAAACAATGGATAAGGTAACTTGGCATATCCGACTAAATAACCTATGATAGATTTCTCCTGGGTATTACTATTACAGTACCTAGTAATACTCTGAGAGTATTTTGTTCAAATTGTTTTGAAATTCCTGTCTTTTTTGACTATCAATTTTATTACTTGTATTCGTCCGCTCTTCTGATACTAAGTTATTGATGGCTTTGTCAGTTTCAGCCAATCCAATTAAAGCTTTATTTAGCCTATTAGATAAGAAAAAAATAGTAGAAAAGATATAACTGATTTTATCATTATCAAATTCTAGTTTTGTAGACGGGGGAAAAATGGTATCCAATCCTTTTCTCAATTCCTTGCTACATTGTTCTATACATTGCGGATCATCTTTGCAGTTTTGTAATTGTTGAGTCCATGATGCCAGACACTTTATTATTTCTACAGAATAATTAGTCATAATAATAATAAGTGCTTATAGTACTTATAGTATGATTCAGCATACTTCTCTAGATCTAAAGTTCTAGGTTCGATGAGGAATCATATTAAATTGAACTATGACTATCAATAATGAAGAGAGATATGATCGAGCTATAAAAACAACTGTGTAAGCGATTCATAGCATTTGATACATTCTGATCCTTTTGAAGATATAACATTATGAGGAACACTATTATATTCACTATTTATTAAAAGGTTTTTATCAGCAACATCTGAATAAATTGGATAGTTAATAAATACACTAATACGTGCCTGTTCATAGCAATTTGATATTTCGTTAGTAGATTGGGATAACGACTTGTATTTAACGGGATATCTTACAAGGAATCATAATAAACCCTCTATTCTTCTATATTCGATATTTAATCCATTGTTATTAGAGCGACAATTTTTTTGTCACAATAAGGATGTTTGCAAACTTTAAAACCATCTAATAGCAATAAATCCATATAGTGAAATATAAAAATCTGATTTCAAATTAACAACCAATAGTAGATAGTAACAGTTCTCATCCATGGGGGTTATGTTCCCAGCGGTAATAGGGTTCGGTGGGACGAGTGTGAAATTTCATAATAGTTTAAAATTCAATCAAGTATATTCCTGATCTCATTCGCCCTATAAATAGTCTGACAAAAAGATCAATGATCTATATTATCTCTCGAATTTATCCCGAACATCCCCCACAATCTTAATACGATCTGTCAAATGTATTGGCCGGGCACGATGTCTTTTTAAAAGTCCAATTTTGATTATGTATTTAATGGAAAATTTGATCTTAAATTTTACTAATCAAAAATAAACAGTCTGAGATTTCCTACCTATTTTTTTCATGTTAGAGCGAATGTATCTTCCTTTATTGCATTTTTCCATTTACATTTCATATTAAAAATTTAGTTGGATAAGTAATTAGTCGAGGTAGCATCTAAACTCCGATCTGCGCTATCATGTTTAGTTTATTGTTGTTAAATACTATAACGTAATCAAGTTATTACAGGTCTAGTTAAGCCTGTTTCCATTGTCTTGAATTGAGGAATTATGAGGAAGGCCAAATCCCGCACGATCTGGGTTTTCTCATCCTCAGTTCTAGCAAAATTATGATCCTAGCAAATTGAAACGGTACGGGCTTATATTATTTTGAATAAATATGTAGCACTACTACCACCATATCAATGTGATATACTTATTTTTTGTAATGAGGTATATAGGCGATATTCACTATCCGAGTCTGCCAGTATATCAGGATACGTCATTTGTATAAAATTTTATTTATCTACATTGGGGTTATATTAGTCAACAGAACAGCTGCAAGTATTACAAATAATAAAAACTCATTTAACTTAGATGCGAGGATGATAGATATCTGAGTGTGGGTCATAATTCATTTTAATAATTTATTTTGGTTTCTTAATTGATTAA
>WHSX01000214.1 GCA_009379865.1 Candidatus Nitrosocosmicus sp. | reverse complement strand
AATAAATCCTGTGAATCTCTCAACGTATACAATATCACTATTTCTTAGTATTTCCATAGATCCTAGTGGTAAAGATTCGAACTCGTTAATACCGATGCCAATTATATACAACATTTTCTAATATTAATTAATCCTAGTGATTATTCTAATTTATATCAATTTATGACTCACGTCGTATATCTTACTCCGAGCTTACTGTATTTGATTTTTCTTTAAGATTTTTGTGGAGCCTCACCATGTGTAATAATGCAGCTTTGTAAATTTCTATACCAGTCAAGTAGTCAGGAACAAACAGTTTTTCGTCCACTGTGTGAGATGAATGAGGGTCTCCAGGGCCGTAAGTTACGACAGGGATATTTAAAATATTTCCTAGGATATTCATATCACCCGTTCCAGTTTTCTTTAACAATAACGGTCTTTTTTTTCTTTGATCCAAGATGGATAATACTAATGCCCGTACTAACGGAGAAGATACGTTTGCTTGAAAGGGTTCAGTTTTATCCTCTACCCGATATTTGATTTTTACACCTTTAATTAAATCCTTAATTTCGTTTATCCGTATGTCAATCAGTTCTAATACTTTGTTACAAGATAAATTTGTTGGAATACGGATATCTATAGTTATTCTACATTTTTGAGGAGTAACATTATGACTCGTGCCTCCATTTATTTCCGTAACGCTGTAACTTATTTGATCGGCCTTATTTTTTGCGCTTGCTATCTCCGACTTCTGAAATACACTTTTCAGATCATTCCATACATTATATAATTCATCAATCGCGTTTAATGACAACCAAGGAGCACTCGCGTGAGCACTATTATCAACGTCACACATCAGGCGAATTTCAAGGCGACCTTTATACGATATAGTGATATTTTCTATTCCGCTTGGTTCTCCAAATATAGCATAGTCAGGATTTAGTGTAGTGTCTTTTACAAGATTTTTTATTCCGGTAGCATTGCCCTCCTCGTCTACTACAGCGGCAAAAATAATTGTCCCTGCTTGCTTTGGAATGTCGGCCGCTGCCAATAACATTGAAACCAACGGAGCCTTTGCATCGGAAGCACCACGTCCGTACAAATAATCACCCTCAAGTCTTACAGGTACTATCCCAGGAACGGTATCCATGTGACCGCAGAGAAGAATAATCGGTTCTCCGTTTCCTCTAACTGCAACCATGTTTCCAACGCTGTCAATATTTGCCGTTTCATATCCTAAATCCATACAAATATCTTTTAAGAAATTGGCCAGTTGAGATTCTGATCTTGATGGAGTATAAATTTCTAAAGTATTTTTTAGTAATTCTATAGCAAAATTTGGAGAGACCATTTTCTAATTTGTTATTTCTTATGAATATTAGCCATATAGTCCACAATTAAACCGGGTATATCAACTCCTGTAACTCGCACAGTATTTTTGAATTCAGTAGTATTATTTATTTCGTGAACAACTAATCCATATTTTTCGCTTTCCATCAGGTCCACTCCGACTATGTCACCCTTAAAAATTTTTGATGATTTTATACAAATTTCTTCTAACTCCGTCGTAATTGGACAAGGAGAAGCGTGACCACCTAAAGCCATGTTAGTCTTCCATTCATTCGTCCCAGAATATCGGTAGATTGCAGCCACAACTTGGTCACCAATTACAATACCACGGATATCCCTAGGTGGCCTTTTAATGAATTCTTCGAAATAATTAATGTGATAAATAGGAAACATATGTTCTCTATCTTCCAAAACCGCCTTTACCGCCTCCTCATCGTTTAATAGTCCGATTAGTCGCCCCCAACTTCCTACAGTGGGCTTTATGACTACTGGATACCCAAATTTTTTGATGCCTTCAATAGAGGAATCGGTATTAAAAGCACACATTGCATTTGGCGTCTCTATTCCATTTTTCTGAAGTTCTATATGAGAAATTAACTTATTCCCGCACATGAATGAGGTATACAACGAATTAATCATTCTCGCACCTAATCCTTCTAATCCTCCTGTTGAATGTAAACTTCTAAAATAGCTTACACATCGTTGTAAAATTACTTTATCCTTAAATTTTTTTGTATCTTCGTTTAGAAAAAGTACAAGGTCTTTGCAATCAATAGGCTGTATGTTTATTTCAGTTTGTTTTGCTTTTTCAATAATAGATTTCTCTTCCCAACGGATATTGTCAAAAAGAATATAGAGAGAAGATGTATCTTCCTCTATATTTATTGTCCCCAATCTTCTCCAACTACTTGTGCAGGTTTTATACTAAATTCGTCACCAGATTTTACCAATTCAAAACTTTCTCCGCAGTCAGGACAGGTAACGATTTCACCTTGCATCGAGTCAGATGGTATGGGAATTTCCGCATCACATTCCTTACAATTAACTTTTGCCATTTTCTTAATCCTTATTATTTTTGACATAATCCTCATTAAGTATTTTTCTCTCTAATTTTTCGTCTAAAAATAATTCCAAAATATCACCCATTCGCAACTCTTTCAATCCCTTAGCCAAAGACTCTGCATTTTCTTTGTTAGAATCCAGACCTAAAAGTGACAACAGGTAGGCAGAACCATTCTTTCCTGAAAGCTCACCAAATACTATTTTGCGGCGATTCCCTACTAGTTTAGGTTCAATAATTTCATATGCGGAGGGATTTCTCAAGATGGCTGCCAAGTGGGTTCCCGCCTTATGTTTATAAGCACTATCTCCGACCAGCGGTTTTGATTCATGGATCGGAATTCTAGTGTAATCCGAGATAGTTCGAGATAAGTCCTTCAAGAGATGTAGTCTGAAACTATTATTGGATTTATAGACCAAATTTAATGCAACTGCAGTTTCGGCTAACGTAGGAATTCCAGTCCGTTCACCAAGTCCATCTATGGTTGTGTGAATCTGATCAGCTCCCCCGTCACACCCCGATAACGCATTAGAAAGTGCTAACCCTACATCATTATGGCAATGTACATCTAAAGAAGTTTTAGAATTGTCTATATTATCGTATACCAATTTAACTAAATTATACATTCCCCGTGGTCTCATGATCCCGACAGTATCTGGAATACTAATTCTTTCTATCCCTCTCTGATTCATTTCTTTACACATTTCCAATAAGAATTCAGGATCTGTTCTGCTCGCGTCTTCCATAGTAAAGCGGGATTTTAGGCCATGAGATTTGATATAGTCCACCACTTCAAGTGCCCTCTGTTTTGCCTCTTCTCTCGATATCCGGAGCTTTGCCAATAAGTGAATATCAGAGATACCCATGTATGTCGCAACCCAATTAGTATCGCAATCTAGTGCCCTATCTACGTCAGATTTTATAGCCCTTACATGCGCTACAATGTCAGCTTTTAAACCCTGCCTCATGATTATTTTTGTTGCTTCGTGATGGTCAGGCGAAACTATTGGACTAATTTCTATCTGATCTACACCAAAGGAATCCAACATCCAAGCTATCTGGATTCTTTGTTTAATTGAGAAGGATACACCCGGATGTTGTTCGCCTTCTCTAAGGGTAGAGTCCAGAATTCTAATTTTTTTCTTATCCTTCTCGGAATCATTATACTGATGAGCAAAATAGTTAGGGTCATCTGTTTTTAGTGACATTCGATGTATAATATTACTATAATCGATTATATAATGTATGTTTTCGTTAAAAAATAAATCAAATCAACTATATAATGGCTTTTGTTAAAAATAATATACCTGTTAGGCTTCACAGGTCATTCCTCTAATGAACTTAATGGTTAATGATAAATTCAATAAACGGTGGGAGGTCTAAATTTAATTTAAGCTTCCCAACGTTCTCAAGATTATTACCGTATTAGTATCAGATACACCATCAATTTTCCGTATTTCATCAATATATGAGTTTATTTCCAATATAGTTGGAGCTACTATTATGGTTGCTATATCATATTGACCAGTGATCTCGTATACGATCTCTACACCTTTGAGTTTTAATAATTGGTCAGACACCTTAGACGTATCAGCTACAGAACTTACGGAAATCAGTGTTATGGCACTGGTTTTATTGGAAGGACCCATATCGATTGTAAATTTTCGGATTACACCAGTATCTTGTAAGTTTTTTACCCTACGACGAACTGCAGATTCAGACATTCCAATCGAATTTGCGATCTCAACGAATGACTTACGTGAATCACTTTTCAGTAATCCTATTATTTTTTCATCTATACTATTCAGATTATCAGCCAAATCGTCTCTTCTCCTCGTTATAAATTAGCTTATCAATTAATTCCAGAGACTTGTTCACTTCTTCTTCTTTCATGACTATTGGAGGCAGCAATCTTAAAATGTTTCTACCTGAATAAAGCAATAAAATACCGTTTTTGATACCATCAAGAAGAATGTCTTTCACATCAAACCTCATTTCTACGCCTAGCATCATTCCGAGTCCTCTGACCTCACGTACAATCTTATATTTTTCTTTAATTTCTAGTAGACCAGTCTTAAAAATACGGCCCATTATTTCAGAGTTTGAAACGAGCCTATCCTCAGTTAAAGAATCTATAGTTGCAGAACCTGCTGCACAGGCTAAGGGGTTTCCAGCAAATGTAGAGGAATGTTCTCCAACCTTTAGACATTCTAAAATTTCAGAACGCATGACCGCGAGTCCCATTGGAACACCACCTGCAATACCTTTTGCCAAGCACATTATATCAGGCTCAACATCCCAATGTTGCCCCGCCCACATTTTCCCAGTTCTCCCTAACCCAGACTGAATTTCATCAAAAATAAGTACCAAGTCATTTTCATTGCAAATATTCCTAATTTCTTTAAGAAAATCTGGAGGGGGCATAATGATTCCGGTTTCACCTTGGATAGGCTCTACTATTACTGTCCCTATCTTGTTATTTGGCTGTGTCACAATCTCTGAAATTGTGTTTGATTCAGAATATGGAATGAATTGCATATTCTCCAATAAGGGTAAAAATGACTTTCTATATTTCTCATTATAGGTTACAGATAGAGATCCAAAAGTCTTTCCATGGTACCCGCCATTTAGGGCTAAAACGCCGGGCTTACTAGTGTATTTTCTAGAAAATTTTAAGGCAGCCTCTACAGATTCAGTTCCACTATTTGTGAAAAAGGTTTTTTGTAAATTCTTTGGAGCTATTTTAGAGAACTTTTTAAGAAAATTAAAGCG
>WHSX01000213.1 GCA_009379865.1 Candidatus Nitrosocosmicus sp. | reverse complement strand
TACAGTTTGCCTGTTTTATGATCATCTATAGAAAGATAATTTTGGGATAGGCTCTAATATCAGAACCATGTAGCACGTTGACTAAGGATGGTGGTTACACTTTGACGAAAGAAGGAGAAAGGGTTTTATCTTGTCTCGGTGGAGGAGCTCTCGCTTTGGCTCAACCAGAGTTAATGGCACTTAAAAGTCTAACACCATGTGGTAGCAATTATTCTAGTGGAAGCTCGTCTTCTCATTCGAATGTCTTTTCAAACAACCAACAAGATGATCCAATGGGTAACATACTAAATGGATTATTTGGATAAGTTTCTTTGCTGATATATCCTTTCAATTTGGGACCACACCTTTATTATGAGGTTCACAGGTTTCATACTTAGGTGTTCTAGAATATCGGCATAATATCAATTTCTTTATTGTGATCTGTAGACTCAGTCAAACCAAACAGTCAATATAATTTACATCCATTGGAAAACAAATGTCTAATGACTCTATTGACTTATATGAAATATTTCTAAGACTGATGGTATATTTATACAACATCTTCATAAAAGCACTTTGTTATGGAATCATAAATATCAGACAGTAATTCACAATATCTCTGTATATCGTACTTGCATACCTGATAATCAGTTACCAGTTCTATGGGCATTGCTCGTTTCAGATGATTTTTAGAATAATAGTCTGTAATAATATATTTGATTTCTTCACCTGCTCTCAATGTCTTCCCATTCTTTGATAAAATCCTAAGAACACAATTTTCTACAGTTTTTCTGTCTGCATAATCTTCACTATTTTTGGAAATTCTTTTCGTAAAGATAAGATCAGCATAGGGGACATTTCCAGATATCATTTGGCTTTTGTATTTGTTATTTATTTCTTCTAATCTTGATTTTGAATTTTTGATTTCATCTACGCTATCAAAAGTAGACATAGTCTGTAATAATTCTTCTTGATATTTCACAAAAAGAGGAGGAGTATCATGTCTTCTAGATTCAATTCCTCGCATCTTTATTGTTCCATTCTCATAAACTCCAAAATAGCGATTCAGTGCAGGAAGCATAGGATTTGTTTTCGAAGGGTTAAAAATAATCCACTTGTACACCCCTTCAAAGGATATGGAAAAACCAGTTTGTCTCTCGATATCTTTTTTTAAATTTTCATACAGAGAGTGCTGGTCATTTTTTGTTATCTCATAGTTATTATTTATTTTACTCCTAATCCAAATAGAGTCTACTATGCCATGTATTACTTCAAATCCATTCTTCTCAGCAATTTTGGATGTTTTGAGTAGAATATCTCGAGCATAAGCACATACTGCTATGTGAGCATCAATTCTTCCAAATTTTGAATTTGAAAATCCCAAATAGCCAAAACTAGTTACAAGTATCCATTTTAGTGCATCCTGCCGGTTATCGTATTTGATTTTTAGTCCTAAGTCGCCTTTCACAATGCTTTCACGTTTTCTTCTTTTGTATTCTAACCTTCTTTCCAACACCGTTTTCAACGATAATGGAACTATACCTGTTTTTTTTCTACAAGAGTGATGCAAATATTCTAAACCTGGAACTTTATTATCTTTTTTATGTTTACAACATTTACAGTTTATTGTTTCAGACGATATGTTTTTCTTTAACATGATATTTGGATATAGTGAAACAAAGTCAAATTCGGCTACTTTGTTGTATGCTCCAGGTTTTGATTCTAAAACGGTTCCTCCTTTGTCTACCTTTAATAAATCGTAAAATGATTTGAATATTTCAGATGTTATTGGTTTCCATGGTACTATTACGTCCTTCTTTGATGCATTATAGAAATACAGACTACTAAGACATTTACCTATCGTGGACCTAGAAGCAATTTGAGGTGACAACCTGCAAATCCTAGATATTTCCGCTAATCCATCAAGCCCGTTATTCTTGTAGATAAATGACGTGTTTGTATCTATATGTATTCTACCAAAAAGAAAAAATGATTGGGGTTTAAAATACACCCTTCCATAGGAAATGTAAGAATGGGATGATGATCTGTGAGAGTTATCTGTCAAATTATTAGATCCTATTAAAAATCTGTTCTTCTTTTTCAAAAATTCTTGATCTAGTTCTCTATTAAGATTAATTAGCAACTGGAATTCGATATCGTTTACTTTAGCTCTATTGAATAAATGTGGAAATAGAAATTGATCACCTCCAGTGGTCAATATGATGTCTGGGTCCAATCTATTAATCTCATAAGAAGATTGCAAGATTGTTTCGATTTCATTATCTTCTTTAATTAGGAACTTTTCATCGAGGGTATTGTCATTGTCGAATGCTGTTACCTTTATGGCAGATATTTCGCTTTGATCATTATTTGAAATTGATTTATTATCTGAAATAATATCAAAGGTTAAGAATCTAAAATTTGGAATCGAGTAATCAAATGATTCTATACTATCATTTTCGATATTGATCAAGTCTAAACAATTGCTATCCAATTTTGCATTCTGTGATTTGCCTAATGTATACAATCCAAGTGGAAAAAATTCTTTTTCGTAAAAAAAAGATTGTTCTGGAGATACATCTACGTTATATAGGCGGTATTGTCCGAATCTTGTCGATAGACCTTCAATGTATTTAGCTAAATATTGTATTTGAGATGAATCCTGAAGTGTTAACTTTAGAACTTGTTTTTTAATTTGATCTGATGAAGGATCCTCATACTTGTGTACATATGAATATTCTTTGATAAAATTAGAAAGAAGATTGTTGTCTTTTAATAATAGAGCTAATTCTGATTTTATATCAGATATTACATAGATAAATGGTGACCATGGGTATTCCAGCCTTCTTACAGCACAGCCATCTTTCATCTTCACCCATAGGATCATTTTGTCTTTTAGATGATATATATCAAATAGGAATCCATTTTCCACGACAGACAGAGCAGTTGACATCTCAAGAGTATGTGGGACTAATCGTAGGAATCAGCAAGTCTTTGATTGGTCTTGAATAATTCAAGTTGTTTTTGTTGGTATAGGAATAACGCCATAAATAACGATGTAGTTCTAGTCACACAGGTACCTGATATCCTATCTCTAGTGTTTTCATTATTTTTATTCAGTGAATTTATGGATAAATAGTAATTGTCATAACAACTTTTGATCATTTTAACAAATACAGATTCATCTTCCTTGCTTAAGCAGTCACTAAATTTCTTCCAGTCTTCAAGAATCCTTGTATATTGATAATCCTTTTTCCAGGTCTGATCATCATTTGCTACTGCTGGAAATTCACTTTGAGAATATCTAGTAAGTCTTTGAAGTCTAGCATTGAAGTTCGCATTGTTATTTGTATGTTTTTTTGATTGATCAATTACCTCGTCAATTTCTTTGAAACCTTGAAAAAGTATGCTTAACAAAATTGGTTCCATTATTATAGGTTGTGACAGATTGGATAATGAGTGACAATACAATTTAGGGATAGTAAATAACTTGTTAAAAGATTCCTTGTCCTGTTTATTCGATAAGTTTTCTTTGAATATTCTCAATTTTAATCGTTCAATATCAATTAGCATTCTAAATGAAGGAATAGATCTGCCCATCAAAACACACACGAGTCTATGAGATCTAGATCTAAGGATGAAAGGTTAGTCAATTTGTCTTCAGAGGATGATACATTATTAGAATTACAATTAGCAGCATAAGTGATCGATAAAGGGAAGGTATTTTTCTTTGACCTGATTTTCATAAAAAATACTTTTCTTGCATCTCCTACTTCATTTGCTTTCCTTCTATTGTTCTTACACATTTTGTCACAGGTTACTAAATCAATCTCAAGACAATTATTAAATTTAGAAACCAAAGAATTATTGACAATACTGTTGCTATTATCATAAGCTAATATTACAAAACTATCATTTGAAAGGTCTAGTAATGTGTCTATTGCTTCGATTACTAATTTTTCATTATTTTTGAAATCCCGTTCAGATCTTAATTGACTGGTTTTATCTTTTGTTCTGATATTATGAGATGATTCAAGTAGAGTATCTAGAAAACCCACAACAATTATCTGTGCCTTGCAATTTCCATCTAACTGATGACGGATGAATTTTGGAACTTTGTTAATTATAATATTTAACAGTTGATAGAATGTAAATGCTCTTACAACGGTTATTTGTTCAAGCTTTTTTTTAATATCAAACTCTCCACTTGATGACTTTTTGACTATTTCAAGATATATGTATCCCAAATTGTTACCGTTTCCTGCGTCTATTAAAATAGTCTTATTCTCTCTTAAAGGATTATTACTACATCTAGATCTATTGTCTGTTAGATTATAATTGATACATGCATTTCCAATAATAGAATGTAGAAAATTAGCAGAAAAATTAGAGGACGAGTTATTTGCGATACAAATATTCTTTTTATCTACAAAGGAAAGGTAATCATCAATCTCTGATATATCAAATAATTTTCTGTTTCTTTCATTATACTCATCTAAGGCGTTTACAAAGTTGTTCTTTGAATAACAATTAGTAAAGCCAGGTTTTTGAGTTTGCAAATTACTTGTCAGAACTCCTCATTTGATGTATGTCTTCTAACTTGTCGTGTTTTTTAGTCGGGGCATTCTTGTTATTTGCTTGTCCAGAATGATTAAAATCAATGACTTGTTTTATCAATTCGACTTCCTTTATTAATTCGACTTCCTTTATTAATTCGACTTCCTTTTCCATGTCATAATGTTATATAACATGTTAATATGTATTACGCAATGTATCACTGTGTATTACAAACTACATTCAAGGATATCTCGAAATTCCATAAATATAAATAATCAATTTCAACAATTTGTCTTCATTAACTATAAAACACCGTTTTTTATAAATTTGAAATCAGATCGAGTATTCTGATTAAATACATAATCATTTTATCTCAGATTCACTTGGTTTATAAGACTTTTTTTACACCAAAAGCTCATGGCGTCAACTGCAATCATTGTCTTAAATTGCGAAAATGGATCAACAAAGAAGATCATAGAAGAAATAAGTAAAATTTCAGGGGTAGACGAAGTGAAAGAAGTGATAGGACTTTATGACGTAATTATGCGAATATCTGCTGACAGCATTGATGATTTAAAGGAGACAATAACAAAGAAAATCAAAGAAAAAGACAAGATTCTTTCTACCACGACTTTAATTATGACTGA
>WHSX01000212.1 GCA_009379865.1 Candidatus Nitrosocosmicus sp. | reverse complement strand
AAGAGATACCTTTTTGCCATCTAAATCGGACTTGAAAAATATTATACAAAGGATATCTACAAGTAAGTTAGGAAACTGAATTTTCATATTTTTGTCAAAAGTATCATAGGTATGAAGGAAGTCATTACAAATTTCAAATACAACATTGTCGAAAGTAGACAAAGTAAATGGAATAGAATTAACCTGTTTTTTTATCAAATGATCTATCAAAAACTTGTATGACATAATAAAAAAATCATATACATCGCTTTTTTGTAATACAAAGGTATTTTTTTGTATGACAAAAGTTATCGTTTTTAATAAAATCATATATGGATTTTCAACCTTAATCTCTGGAAATAAGGTGTGAAAATCCTTCATTATAGTAGTCAAATAGTCATCATCATTTTCTAAATTATCAAGCCAATTAATCCCAAGTTCTTTATAACTTTTCTTAAACAGAACATTGAAATCAAATTTTGAGTCGCTATCCATTTTTAGACATGATATATGGTTTTTTTTTGTTATTAAACATTAGAAAATAATGTAGGTAAAGAAAATTATATTAAAATGTTATCTAAATAGATATGCTAGTTATTTTTTTTGGTGTCATCGTCAAAATTACCGTCAGGATTACCGTCAGGATTACCGTCAGGATTATCGATAGCCCAGGGAAACCATTTACCAATTATTTTGGCCCAATCAAATTTAAATGTAAAATATAATACCAAAGCTAATAGTAATACAGTTAATATGGAAATCAAAATTGTCGAATATTCATTATTATAATCCGTTACAACAAGGAATCTATCCATTATTGGTCGGCCCAATAATACGGTTCCCCACACAATTATTGCCCCTAGAATAAACTTGCCTGCGAATGTAAATACCGCAAATTTAGGTAGACTGTATTTGGCAATCCCGAGGGGGATATATACCAGATCGTCTGGTATAGGAGTTAAAGCGGCCACAAAAACCCCTATGCCACCATATTTGCCTAATAGTTTTTGAAGAGGAAGCATCCGAGTTTTTGTCTTATTACTTAGCATGTTCCTACCGTAATAGCTTGCAGTAAAGATTATTGTTTTGGCCAGAACTGCCCCAATAGTACTCACTAAAACAATTAGGTTTGGGTCCAGACTTTTATCTAAGGCTGAAGTGACTAAGACTGGAAAATAAGGTATTGGAATGAATGGAATAATACTACCTATAAAGCTGATTAAAAATATACCAATGTAACCTGAACTGCTATAAACAGAATAGAGGTCCGGTATATCAATCAAACAAAAGAATATTAAATTACCAAATATAACTACTTTATCAATTTTATTAATTTTTTATAATAAATATAGTAAATATTGGAAGTCTTTATCCTCCTTTTTGTGCCTTCTTATCATTGTCGCTCACGGACTTTCTCATTGACGCTATCTTTTTTTGCCGTCTAGGTTGAATAAACAGAATATAGAGAGACCCAACCAAATATATTGCAAGTAAGGTAATTTGAGCAACTACGGATTCTACTGTTGGGTGGATCCCAGTCATCGTTGCAACATTGATATCTAATCGAGGTACTATGTTATATATAGGAGTAGTAGAAATCCATCCAAGTTCCTGAAATTCACGTACTGCATTACCTAAGAAGGTTATCGACATAAAAGCTCCAACTGCCATAGTAAGTCCAAACAAAACTCTTAATGGTAATTTCCTTCCCAGTTTTCGAATTATGAAGACAACTGCAATTATTACAGCCAGGCCCAATACTAACCCTGCAAGTACGTATATCTCCATATATTTTGCAAAAGAAAATAGAGCTTGATAAAACAAGACTGTTTCAAAGCCTTCCCTATACACAGTAAAGAAAGACAACAAAACAAATACCATAAAACTACCTGTAGTCGTTGCTTGCCAGACTTTAGCCTTAACAAATTCAATCCATTTCTTTGTTTCAATCTTATTTAGAACCCAGAAGCTGACCCAGAATAGCACAGCTACTGCAGAGATGCCAGCAATAGCCTCAATGAGTGCTCTTTGTACGCCAGATATTTCTATTATAAATTGAGCAATAACCCATGTTGCAGCAGTCAGTGCTATAGCAAGCACAATTCCAGCGTATACATGCTTTTTGAACTTTTCATTTCTTGATGCCTCCAAGTATGTCAAAATGGCACCAAGTATCAAGGCAGCCTCCAAACCTTCTCTAAAAATAATTGAAAATGATGAAGAAAATGCAATAGCAGGTGCAACTACTCCGATACCTGAAACAAACCTTTCGGATTCATCCAATCCACTTTTAAGTTCTGCAACCTTGGAAACGACCTCATCAGATGGAGCATTTGATGAAATGAGGTTGCGTAATTCAGCAAATTTTATCTCCATTTCGAGAGTAAAATCTGGATCAATTGGTCTCAGTGGTATTTCAATATTTTCATAACTGTCAAGATATGCAGATCTAGCGGTTGCTAATGCTTGAGAAGTATCATTTTGATTGTAGACGGCTATTACCTCATCCAGTTTAAGTCTGATTGTATCTATATCGTTACGAACCTGACCCTTGAAATCTTCCGAGGCTTCGCCCATTGAACGCCTCTCTCCCGTGTAAACTCCAAACCCTTGTTTTAGAGAATCAATATTGGCAGTATTCGTAACAAAAGAAGATGGTATTGTAAAATTATTGTTTGACTGTGCAGCACTGGGGGTACTTAGCAACTGTTTGGAAACTTGCAGATCATCTTTTATGTTAGAAATGTAGGCTTCAATGTCAGCAAGTGAGGTTTGATTTTTGATTAAAGCACGCAGATTTTCCCTCATATTTGTTTCTATTTGCAACATTAAGGTGGAATTTACCTCTTCGATTGGGGCTTCAAGGTATTCAAAATTATCTAAATACGCAGAGGATACATTTTTGTCTGCACCAGGATAATTACCATTTTGAATGGAGGAAATTGCATTATTTAACAGAACATCTATGTTATCATAATATGCCTGGAGGGATGGATCAACGGTGCTAGTTGTGCTTGCCATACGAATATTATTAGATTCATTAAGATCATTTTCTATTGCAGAAACTATTCTTGAAAATTCTTGCGTATTATCACTCTTGGAAGCTATTATTGTATTCAAATTTGTGATAAAATATTCTATCTCATTAGATTTTGCATCAGTCATATTTGGTTTTAATATTTCAAAAATTGTATTTGATTGATTTATCAATCCTCTTGTATTCTCATAATCTATCATGGCAAAGTTTGCAGCATCAGGGTCGGCAATCTTTGAAGAGTTCAAATATAGCCCATATGAATTAGAGGCGTCTCTTAGCAGATATGACATGGTTTGAGATTCAAGAATTGAAAAATCTTGTGCAGAAAGCGTATCTTTCAATTTTGAATAAAAAATGTTGATTATGTTTTTGGAGTCGGTTATGTCAGCAAGAATAATAGGAGAATTGGGATCAGCACGAGATTGTATTCCGACTTCAGTTAGGTTAGATTCCAAATTACTAGCCAATTCTTCATCAACTGCAATCGCAATATGTTTGGTTGATGGATAAATTACTGAGTGAGGAATATAAGCATGTTCGAATAACAGAGAATTGTTATTATTATTTATTTTATTTAATAGGATATCAAGTTGTGTATCTATTCTATTTAGATTAATGTTCAAAAGCAATAGATCCTCATTTGATATTGTAGGATTTTTAGCAGAAGTAGAGTTTTGAGCTAGAACATTATTTACAGATGAAATTGATATATTTACGATCAACAATAGTAGGATAAAGGTTGCAAGTAGTTTTACCACATTCTTTCACCTCGTATACAAGCGCTAAAAATTAGACATGGCGATAATACTAATGACATTAGGCCCCCCTAATTTTGGGGGATATGCAATTTAAACATTCTTTATTAAATTTACTATGTTTGATATAACATGATTAAAAGTATTACAATAATGTAACAAAATTTTTAATTAATTATATAAAAACATTATCATGAATTAAATATAATAGTATATAGTTGTCGAATAATAAAAATAAAAAAAAATTGTTAAATCAAAGGGTTAATGCGACGTCCGAAGATAATGTATTTGATAGTGTTTCAGTCTTATTCAAATCAGTTAGAGTGACATTTGTTTTTACACTTGTTAGAGAGGGGTCAGCAAAGGAAGTAGCAAATTGAATAATCCCACTATCAGTTATTGTAAAGCCGTTTGGATAGGAAGAGGTCTTTATTAGAGTTCCATTAGCTGCAAACACCTCCATTTTTCCGTTAATGGTGGAATCCACTAGCGAAAGATCCTTGGTTTGATAGTCAACCAAAAGTTTTACTTGATTAAGGGATGGATTTGAAGTTAAAGGTCCGAAAGTAGCATTATTTAGACCTACAGTAATTTTTTCCAATGATTGTGCGTTTATGCCATTAAATGAATAGGCACCAAAAAGTAACAAAGTAGCAGCAAATAGAGTTGCAGAAAGCAGCACAATTCTTTTGTGATTTGTTAATGAATTAGACATCAGTTTAAAATTTAATATAATACTATAAAAACAATATGTTAAGATATAATTACACTTTTTAGTAAAATAATTTATAAGAAATTCATAAAAAAATAAAATTGGATTCTGAAGATAAAAAATCAAAGTGGAGATTATTTATTTTCATAAGCCACCTCCTGGTGATACGAAATATCCAAGCCCAAGTCCTCTTCTTCTTCCTTAGCTCTAATCCCTATAGTATAGTCTAGAATCTTCAAGATTACAAATGTTCCAACAAAAGCTAGTAGCGCACCAACTCCAACCCCTAAAGCCTGGATTGGTAACTGCATTGGATTTCCATATAGCCAACCGTTTGGACCAATTGGATTAATTGCCTGCGTAGCAAATAGACCTATCCACAAGCTGCCAATTATTCCAGTAATTCCGTGAACAGAGCTTACATCCAAAACATCATCAATCTTTAATCTCTCCTTTATCAATACGATTCCGTAATAGGATGCAAAGCCCAATACTATACCTAAAATGAATGCCCATTGACCCGTGATGAAACCAGCCGTTGGAGTGATTCCAGCCAAACCAGAAATTGCACCATTTATTGCTGCGCTAACGGTAGGCTTTCCAGTCCTCTTCCAACTTAGTAGTATCCAAACAAGTGCACAAGTACATGCTCCTATTTGCGTGGCTAGTAGGGCACTTGCAGCAAGGGCACAGATGCTAGAG
>WHSX01000211.1 GCA_009379865.1 Candidatus Nitrosocosmicus sp. | reverse complement strand
GTGTGCTGGCCCTGAAAGAATAGTGACAAATCATACCATTTTTCTCTGAATACCACGATATGGAATATCCTCACTATTTGAATTCTTTATTACTAGAGAGAGAAAAAAGTTGATTATCTAATGTCTTACAGGACCTGAGATCCATTCGTAAAGATCTTCCAGGACCTTTGATTCAATGGGTCCCCCAACAGTAGTAACCCATTGGGATGAAGGAAAAAACAGATGACCTAGGTTTGGATAGGTAATCAATGTATGATCAGGATGTCTTAATTCTGTAAGTTTTTGTTGTAAAAGAAATGCTTGTTGTATTGGAGTGTCCGAATCATTCTCTCCTTGCAGAATTAAAATAGAGATGTTGGAAGGAACGTTATTCATAATATCTAGATTAGGTGTTAAAGAATATTGTGAATTAATCCAAATAGGACATGGGCCAGTTAGACCAATACACTTCTCACCAGGTGTTATAACTGCCAATGTATTGAGTTTGTCTAATTGTCTGGGCTTGAGCTCATCATTAATACTTATGAAACTGTCGTTGTTTATGTCAAATTGAGGACTCGATTGTTCTCCTGTTCCATTCACCGATGCAACATTTTGAGTGAGAATAAGAGTAAGGTTTCCCACTATAGAGTCGAAAACAGGATCCTCCGACGCTTCTTTTACTGAAATTAATCCATTGTGATCATGGTCTAAAACCTTCTGAGCATAGAGTACTGGGACCATCAGTTGAGAGTAACCTATTTCATGCAAGTTCTGGGCCAGAGTCCCCATCAGTACAATATTATCTACTTTATCTGGATTATTGATTGCGATTCTTGGTACAATAGTCGTACCCTCACTATGTCCAATTAATGTAACGTTAGTAGAGTCAACCTCTGGTTGTTGTATGAGGACGTCTAAAGCCCTTTGAGCATCGTGTATCAAATCATCAACTGTAATGTTTCCCCATACATTGTTATCCAAAATTGTTATGTTGGACCCAAATCCTCTCTTGTCATATTGCAAAACTGCAAATCCCCGTTCTGAAAGATATTGTGCTGTATCAAAGAATGGTCTTGCAGATGGGTAAATAAGATCGCCTGTTTTGTTATCTACACGAAGGTAACCCGCAGTTTCATTCATATCGGTGGTTCCAGAACCCGGTACTAAAAGAACACCTGGATAAGGACCGTCCCCAACTGCTGGAAGATTTAATCTAGCATTAGTCTCTAAACCATTACCCAAATCAATAACCATGTTTCTATATTTAGTTGTCTGCAATTCTGATTGCGCATGACCTGTGAGAGTTATACCACAAAATAAGAAGAATAAGGCAAAAATGGAAAGAACTATTGATATCTTTAATGACAAATCATTTGCTATAATGGGAACTACAATTTAAAGATTATTTTTTAGAAGTAACCTAAAGACTTGGTACATGCGACTTTTTGGTCAAGGTCTATTGATTTATAATCCCGAAATTTATAACCTGTTTTCATAAAAGTAAATAATAAGATGTGTGAGAAGGAATTCACGATTGTGAAAATTCTATTATCTTTATTTTTTCACCTATTCTGACATTCTTTATCTATTTCATTCTTATTCCTTGGCAGGTCCTAATTGATTGAGAAAATCGGGTCCATCAAATAGAGATGACTTTTCATGCCTGGTCATTGAGAAATTTAGATATCTTGGCTTGTAATTGCTAGAAATATTCCCAATACTTTATTGATTCCGTCGATATTGTATGACTGAGCAGATTCATCTGACGAATGGGGTTTATCATACCTTTAATTTCGTCACGGTCTGAAGTAACCATAATTTTTCAAATATCGTTATGTGTGCATAGGCTAGCTTTGTGTGGAATAACATCTCAATATAAAGACGAACGCAAGATATCTTCTACTAAAAGAAATCAACAAATTAACAAATCACCATCTTTAGGACCATCTAATCTTTCTTTGGCTGTTTAAAATAGGCTCAAACTTCAAGGTTTTATCTGGAGTGATCACTTTGATATTCTAGATGAATTCATTGCAAATATGTCTAAATGGGATTAGTGAAGATAAGATAAAACTTAAAGAAAGTATTTTTGAAGGATTGGAAAATGCGCCAAAGGCATTTGTTAGTCTCTTTAGAGGAGATACTATGGGCAGAACTCTAGTTAGATTTGATTAGGTCAATAAAATCATAGACAAGTTGTTTCAATGACTTTTTTAACTATACCTATCTAATCCTTACATTAAATTCATGGATCGGGTAACTAAGTAACTTTGTTTTTAGATTTTGGATGGATCAAATTATAGAATTACATATTTTTTATAATTTTTATGATAACTTGTTTGATAATTCCATAATTATTAGAATATTAGAATATTGCACTTAGTTAGCAAATTCAAAATATTTTTTCTTTGAGATTGTATATATGAGTAAAGAATACAGTCCTGCCTCACATATTTTGACGCTCTTCGCAATTTGGTCAGACTATATGCGGGCTTGCAAAGAGATAAACAGACAAGCATATGATTCTGCTGAAGAATCTTTTCACAGCGGAATGTATCTTCTTATATGTTGCGGTCCATAATAATCCATTCTTTATTTTTTAACAAGTTTTGAGAAATATTATGAGAAGCATATAATTCAAAGAATTTTATATTATCTACTGCCTTATTGCCTAATCTAATTTATTCTTGAGCCATTGATTTTATTTTGAAACTAGAGTTTTTAGAATGGGAAGAAAACAGAAAATAGGTAAAACAAATACATGAGATATAACATAATCTAATATTGTATTTGGATGAAGAGACTTATTGTATTCCTTGCTGCTTTAATTGTCTTAACAATCATTGTGGTCAAATATTTTGATTATTCCAATATTATTGAAAGTTATATAGATCCGCTACAAAACAAGAAGCAAATAGAAATTAGCCCAAATTACAAGGATAGTATCGACGTGGATCTATATGTGTCGGGTTTGTCGTTTCCCACCAGCATGATCTTTGTAGATAATAATTCCATATTGGTAACGGAAAAGGATCAAGGTAATGTTCGCCTGATATCTAACGGCACATTGCAAAAAGATCCTATTTATACTATAAATAACATTTCAAATGAAAAAGAACAAGGTTTGTTGGGGATTACTTCATCAAGCAAATACGAATCTAAAAAAGAGACTCCAACAAACTATCTAAATCTTAATTCAACCTCTTACCCATTCTCCAGGATGGATGCATTGACCTCTTTTCACGAGCCCATGAGTCACGATTCCAACTATGTGATTTACTTATACTTTACTGAGAAAATATACGCTCCTAAGGATAATAATAGTATCGAAGTACAAAGAGATTTGAGTCATACTGTCCGTAATAGGGTTTATGAATACACCTGGGATGGAATAGGTTCTTTCGCGAATCCAAGACTTATTATGGATATGCCTGCAGAACCAGGGCCTTATCACAACGGTGGGAAAATACACATAGATAAATCAGGTAATTTATATGCAGTAATAGGGGACCTCACTGCTACAAATAATACATTACAAAACTATCCGGAAGGAAAAAATCCCTCCATTTCTATACCTAATAATTCCTCGGTTATTATTCGAGTGAATCCATTAATGGAATCGTTGATGTCATCTCATAATCCATTCCATCCACATCATTCTAACAATACCAAAATTAATTTGACAGAATATTATTATGCATACGGAATTAGAAATAGTTTTGGAATGGACATTGATCCGCTAACTGGAAAACTATGGAATACTGAAAATGGTGAAGACAATTATGATGAAATTAACCTTGTCCAACCAGGTTTTAACAGTGGATGGTCCAAAATAATGGGACCTATTCAAAGGAATAATAACACTCCAGTTTCTGATCTTGTTATGTTGAATGGTTCTCACTATTCAGATCCGAAATTTAGCTGGAGGCTTCCTGTTGGTGTTACAGATATTGAATTTTTAGAATCTTCATCGTTAGGTGATGATCTGGAAAATAATATTTTTGTAGGAGACATTAATAATGGGAATTTGTATTTCCTTAAAGTAGATTCAAACAGATCCAGTATTGACATAAATAACAGTGTTTTTGATAGTGGAAATGAAAAAGGACTACAAGATTTGGTAGTAGACGATAAAGACGAACTAGAGAAAGTTATATTTGCAAAAGGATTTGATGGAAGAATTACAGATATTAAAACTGGATTGGATGGGAATTTGTATATTTTAACTTATTTTGATGGAAGCATTTATCGAATAACCCACACAGAAAAGTAATACAAATTATTTCAAATATTGACTTTATCAGGCCTTTTTCCTAAATTAAGAAATGGTAAGATTTTTGATACTGTTGACACTATAGATAATATCCCGAATTAAAGATTTAGAGATGTTACTCAGAAAATGAATCAAAATTAGACTAGTAATACATCTATACTAAACCCACCGCGTCTATAATAATTTCAAGATATTTTGATACATTCTAAGTAATTTGGACTAACCATTATTGCTCCATATATCTAAAAACAATTAGGAAAGATCCTCAGAGACGATAATCATTACATCATCAACCCTTCAAAGTTCGTAATATTTCCAATCTTCTGCTGTCTCAATCACCATTCATATAAAATACGGATTCTCCAAAATCAGTACATGAAATTCAAATCTGATATCATATCAGTCACTTAATTTTTATAAAATTTAATACAAAATGATTCAGCAGTTAATAAGAATAGAATGATTTGAATTGATACCTGATTGAAAATATATATTATATTGTAGTCTATTGTCTCTCTACTATCTCTAAATCAGCAATGCCACGATGAGTTATTTGAAACCCATTTTGATCATTCATTTCTATTAATCCATTATGTTGCAAGATTAGAATAGCTTGATTGAAATATGTCGGAACTGCTCTGGTACTTTCTTGCAATGTCTGTCTTGACACCCAAGGAGTTTGAACAATACGTTCACTATTTAACTTCCTCATGATTGCAATCGCGGTCCTTTTAAGATCATCATTGATTTCACCTACATTTCCTAAAATAGACATATAGTCTGTATAATTATCGACCTTATAACCTTAGCTTCAAGAAAATACCAATAATATCCTCATATGTATATGTCTAGCTAAATATGACTGGATCTATGATGGTAGATACAATATGAGAATTAAAGTCATCAAGCCCAAAAGAATCTAAGAGTTTAGAGCCTATCCCAAAATTCGATAGAATTATA
>WHSX01000210.1 GCA_009379865.1 Candidatus Nitrosocosmicus sp. | reverse complement strand
AGATAGCAAACCAGATTCCAGATAGCAAACCAGATTCCAGATAGCAAACCAGATTCCAGATAGCAAACCAGATTTAAGAGAGGAGATAATGAAATATGACCTAAGTGGTCAGTCGACCCCGTGGCCTATAGCAACTAAAGAACATTCTTTATTGTTTATCTTGCTGGTGTATCAAGACGCAGATATTAAAGTTATAACCCCCTCCCCTTTTTTTGATTTAGTCTGTAGATTTTTAACCCATTTTGATATGTTTGCTTGATTATCTTTGAATATTCTTCAATCAATAATTGCCTATCGTTAAATGAGTAACTTTAACAACTTCAATCATGAAATCTTATTTCCTTTTTTTCTTCACGCACAATATGAGGAGCAGTAGCCTTGAATATAGCATACACATTCTCTCCCTCCATGATCTTTAAATGTTCTTTAGATTCCTGGGTAATCCTCGACACTAAACTGATATTATTAATAACTAAATGTATATTCAGTATACCTGTTTTGATGTTCGAAGCATAAATGGCAGCTACTTTTGTCTTAATTATGTTTCTTGCGCTGGTGTGGACAAAATCTACAGCCAAGATAATATCTTCAGGTTTTATTAATACTCCTACAGTAGAATTAATTGGATAATCTCCCAGGATTTCAAATTTATGTTCTCCTACTGTGAAAGTAGTAATCCCATTAGTTGAGTCAGTAACACAGCCCTCCAAATAATTATGATCCTTTTGGAAAAACTCTGATATTGATGAAGTTGACATGGGTTGATTATTTTGAAAAGTTAGCATTGTTTTTAGGGTATCAGTCTTTTTGATAATGCCTTTTTCTAATACCGAGACCGAATCAGCCAATGCATATACATCATCTTCAAAATGCGTTACATATATTCCCAATATTCCCTCTTCCTTAAGTATTCGCCTAAGATCCTTTCTCAGCTGGACTCGAGTTTTAGCATCAAGATGAACAAGGGGTTCATCCATGAGCATAATTTTTGGTTTTGTTACAAGCATTCGCGCTAAGGATACTTTCTGCATCTCCCCACCACTTAATGCAGGTATGTCTCGGTCAAGAAGATTGGACACGCCAAAGGAGTCAACAAGTCTCTTAATTTGTGATTTTCTATCATCCCTGATAGAGTTTTTAATACCAAATACAATATTCTCATAGACATTCAAATGAGGAAAGAGGCTTGGGTTTTGAAAAGAATATCCAATTCTTCTTGATTCAATAGGTGTATTTGTTATATCAACACCATTGATGTAGATAGACCCTTTGTCAGGTTTGGTCAATCCCACTATTAGGTTTAGAAGAGTGGACTTACCACTTCCAGTGGGACCTATTAACACCATAATTGTGTTATCTTGCAATTTCAGATCAATTGGTCCTAATGTAAATCCTGGAAATGACTTGGTTAAATTAATTATTTCTATGGTCAAACTAATCTCTCCCTCATGATCCTCCGAAACTAAAGATTCTATTGTTTTTTCTGGTATCACCATTCGATTTTTTCACAATTATAGAATATACAATTATGAGAACTACTGAAAGTAAAATAGATAAGATTATTCCCGGAATAGCTTGTGATAAACCCCCTAAGGCATTATCTTCATATATCTGGATAGAAATGGTATGGGGATTATAGGCTAACATCAAAGTCGCGCCCAATTCTCCAATGGCCCTTATCCATGTCATCATTATTCCAACCAATATGCCTTTTTTTGCAAGTGGGATAGATATTCTTAAGAAAACTTCCAAATTTCTCTTTCCAAGAACCCGTGCAACATTTTCTAATGATTTATCTATTGAATCAAATGCAGCCATGCTGGCAAGGATCATAAATGGAGATGCAACATATGTTTGCGCTATGATAATTCCTATTATTGATTGAGTGAATTCGATATTAGGAAACAGTCTATCTAAAAATGACTGGGGATTAAACACCCCCAAAAGGAGAGCTCCACTTGCTAGGGGTGGCAACACTAAAGGAATAACAATGATAATTTGTGCAACAGATCTGCCTGGGAATTTATATCTTGATATACAATATGCCAATGGTATGCCAAATAATGCAATCAACAACGTGGATACTGAAGCAGTACCTATGCTTAAAACAAAAGCGTCAATGACTCTTGGCTTTATCAGTGATTCTAATAATATGTTAGGTTCAACAAAAATCAAGATACTAAAGAGCGGATAAATAATATATACCAAAGCAATTCCGGATAAAATACATATTACAAGTTTGAAGTTGATCAATCTGGTATTATTCATAGATTTATTCTTTGAAAAAACTAGTTACTCTGATTGCATTTATTACTATCGCATTCTGTAATATTTGTCACAGTCCAGGCCTCCTAGAATATTTCATCGAGATTTAACTTTCAAGGAAACTAAATCGATAGATCTAAAGGTGCGTTTTATGCTTTAAGGATTGATTGATCTTGCATGAATTAACATCACATTTTAATCAAGATCTAAAATAATATTGGATCCTCTAAATGCCCATAGTCTGGGAACATCGTAATATTCAGTTATTAGGATTCTCCTAGTCGTAGCATTCATTATTTTTATCTTTCTTTTTTTGAATCAAGTTCACAACAATAAGACAATAGAAAAAGGGAGTAACTTGTTTATGTTTATATTTGTCTGTCTGGCTAATACCAGTGCATTATCCACCCTCAAAATACGTATTGGATTCTAAATCGAGTTTATCCATTTCATCTTTTTTGGCATTTCGACGATTGATATCTAAATCTAATTCATTACGTTGAAAAGTTAGTTTTTCAATTTCTGAATCCAAGTTTTATATGATTTTTAATTTATTGATAAATAATTTCCAGGTTTCATTTTTGTTGATACTTTGAGTATTATCGTTAATTCCAGTGTTATTGGGCTTATTCCCCCCTTGAGATGATACATCAGCTAGAAAGTTACTATTTTGAAATGAAGTTACGAGCTGACTCATGTTTATGATATCTTCATTTGTCACACCATTGTTCATAAGATATAACAATAGAGGAGCAACCTGGCTTTGGATTAGTAAATTTGATTTGTATTGTGGAATTACATCCTCTAATTTTTCCATTGTTGTCCTCAGTTCTTTTATTTTGGCTTCAAACCCTAGTTTATTGTCATACTGATCCTCAATATCATTTAGAAATTTTGTGACGGCATCCAGTACCGGCATTTTGTTGGCTAATGAGATTTCAATAATTGTATTATAGAGTCGTTTAAGTCCCTTGAGATCAAAACCCCTTGTGCTGAGTTCTCGGTATATTTTCATAGTTTGCCTTGATATATCAAGTTGAGAATTTAGTGAGTCGACCTGTTTGTGTAAGTCCTGTTGTAAAGGAATGTTTAGATCTATGTCATTTTGAATATGATCTCTTTCTTTTCTTAATAATTGAATTTGTTTGTATTCTTTCAGTATGTCGAGAATATTGTACTCGTATGTCTTGAAGTCATTAATTATTGATGAAAAAAATATGATCTCTTCATCTAAATTCATGTTGTAATTATCAGACAAATCTTGTTTTAAGAAATCATACCAATGCAAATGAGCTAGAGTGTTGTTGTTTTTATCAATTGTTTCTCTAAGATTGTTTTCTTGAGTTGATTTTTTGTTTTCTAAAATGGATATTTCAGCGTTTAGTGATTTCAAGTACTGTTCAAGTTCTTTGTACTCGAGTTTGATTTGATTGATATTGTAAGAAACTTGCGAAATAAAAGGGATTTCGATGGGTAAGCCTGGTTCATGGGTTTGCTTCATTGACGTATCACCTTTTATCTCAAGGTTTTGTAGAACATCATTATCATCTTCCCCATTTGAGGGCCTTATAAAATAAATTATGTTATCTGATTCATCTTCACTATCGGTGGATAAAGAAAGATCAGGGTCTTTGTTAATAACCGAAGGGAATTCACACTCGAGAGAAGAACAAAAATCACGTAAATCTTTGATCCATCCTATTATATCGAATGGTTTAATACGATATTTTTTACAGTTGTAGTATACGTCTTCAATAAAATGGTGAAAATCATTTTTTGTTTTTGTATTTTTATTTCTTTTTCTTTTCGTTAATCCATGATCTGGAGATCTTTGGAGATCGTAATCATTTTTCCCGCTATACCAGCCAGTTGTTTCGTTTCTGATTGTTTCCAAAAGATCTTGTTCAGGAGCAGAATCATCTCCATCCTCAAATCCATCATTGATACCCAATTCCTTTAGAATTTGAGCGATTCTAAATCCCTGGGCACATTCTTGAATTGTCAATCATGATTTGCTTACAATGATTGCAAATTCCCTTATTTCTTCAATTCCAATGCTCCCCAGCTTATCCTTCCAGAGCTTGACCAGGTTGTAAACTGTGCCTTTAGATATACCAGTTTCTTTGGCTATTTGATCAAGGGTTTTACCGTTAAGATAGCTTTGGATAACAATGTCATTGGTAAAAGATGAAATTCTTGCTGTCACACTAATTATGAGATCCTAGCCTAATAAAGTAGTCATTTTGTTGGTCATTATAGTCAGTACTCTGGTCAATATAGTCATGAAAATAGTCAATTTATTAGTGATAAAAATAGGCTCTAGATAGTATCAAAGATCAAAGGCCTAGTCAAAATATATTTAAATATTCCTTCTAATCACAAAATGGGTCTACATAGCCCATCTAAATAATATGGATCCGAAAATATTGATAAAAAAAATTCTGATCACAAGGTTGTGATCTATTGCAAGTAGGGTTTAGCTTGTATTTTTTTGCTTAATACAATAGACATGCCTATAGCAGCTATTGAAAACACCAGGGCGCTAAGAAATATTAGGTCAAAAGAGAATGAGGAAGGTAATGATTTAGTTATTCCTTGTATGTTAATTAGTGACTGGTTTGTTTGCATATACATTGCAGCCAAAGCTGGTCCAATTGACGACCCCACAATTCTTAACATTGTACTAATCCCCATCGTTACACCCGTAAATTCTAAAGGTGTAGATAGTATGGTGACGTTTACTGCCCCTACGGAAGCAAGGGAGAGTCCAGCTGATAATATTGTCAAGCCTATAGAGATTGAGATTTCTGTTGAATGAAACAATAACAACATTGAAAACCCGGTCGCTGTAAGAATAGTACCTATAATTATTGGCTTTATCGATCCCAGTTTTGAAATGATAAATCCAGAAGTAGGTCCAAATATTAAAAGGACTATCGCGAAAGGCAATTGGATGTTACCAGTATTG
>WHSX01000020.1 GCA_009379865.1 Candidatus Nitrosocosmicus sp. | reverse complement strand
GTCATCTTTATAATGTTGATTATTAGAGGTATCAATCCGAGAATTAGAATTGATATTTTACTTCACACGGGATGGTACAAACTAATAGTTTTAACATTCATAAATCTGTTCGTGGTATTGATGTTGATTTACGGTGGAATTATTGGACCGGAGGGTGTGATTTCGATAAGATGAACACTGCAACAGGATTCATAAAAGCGCTGGAGTCTGGAACTAAGCACATTGTTTTAAAAAGATTTACATTCCGATATCCCGAGGAAAAGCTGAAATTTGTGGGTGATGGGTACCAATTTGACCCCAAAAAAGGCGTCGGAATTGCTGGGACTAGAGGTAGACATATTTTGTTTCATGATAAATGCACTGGATGTCAGCTTTGCGCTATAGCCTGTGAGGGAATTGCAGAAGCAATCACTATGGTAAAAGTTGATGAACAATGGAAGCAAAATAAAAAATCTATAATGCCTCAAATAGATTATGGAAAGTGTGTTTTTTGTGGCTTGTGCGTTGATGCTTGCCCCTTTTATGCCTTGTACATGACAAATGACTACGAGTTGTCTTCTTTTACCAAATCTCATTTGATATACACGCCATCGCAGTTGGCTGTAAAACCAAAATATGACGGTGAAGTCGAAATTAAAATAGGCTCACGAGGTGCGTATCATGGTAGATAGTGTTTTTGTAGGTTTATCTGTTTTAACTATTGGATCAGCTATCTTGTCTCTTGAAAGCCGGGAATTATTGTACGGAGGTATAGCATTGGCAGTTTCGATGCTTGGGATAGCAGGTTATTTTATCATTTTAGACGCCCCTTTTGTTGCAATGTTTCAAATAGCTGTATACGTAGGTGCAGTTGCAGTTCTTATCATATTTACAGTAATGCTGGTCCGGGCTCCAAATACAGTTACAAAAAAAGAAACAAGGAAAAGAAAGATTGCAGGTATTTTGCTCGGATTGGCATTTCTTGTTTTAGCAGGATCCATTTTAGGAAATTCTGCTGCAACTCAACTGAAATTTAATGACACGGTTCCAATATTTGATGTACAGGCAATAGGAAAAGAATTATTAACATACTACTCACCGGTATTGTTAGTATTGGCTTTAACACTGGCTGCAGCGGTAATAGGTGCCCTAGCCTTGGCACGCAGAGAGGATATTGAGGAAAGAAATGAACCAACCAACTGATTTTCTATATATAGCTATAATCCTCATATCTATTGGAATTTATGGATTAGTTGTAAAAAGGAACGCACTACGATTAATATTCTCTATCGAGTTGATTGCAAATGCTGTAAATCTCGTACTTATTGCGTTTTCAAGGATGCTGCCTAGTCCTCAGGGCCAAGTCTTTGTGCTTTTCTCAATAGCAATATCAGCTGCCGAGGTTGCTGTAGGCTTGGGAATCATAATTATAGCGTATAGGTTCTATAAAGATATAGACATTACTGAATATAAGAACCTAAAGAATTAATTTTATTCAAAAAGTATTTTTTCTAAATATTCAACCGTATAATATATAAAAGGAGTTAATGTCGTTGTGGTAGAGGTATTCGGAGCAAGAGATGTAGATGGTGGATTCTTCCTATTATCTTATGGTGGCAACATTTATGCCCTTGATATTATCTCCGGTAGTGTATTTTTTAGCAAAACGAAAGGGAATAAACATTACAACGTGGTTGACTTTTGGAATTTTAGCTATCTCCACTGCGCTAGTGATTATTCCATCTATAGACCTAGGTTCTGGAGGATCTTATCAAGAAGTCTTTGATTGGAGTCAATTGGGTCATTTCGGGTTAAAATTAGATGGTTTGAGCATTCCTTTTGCTATTACAATTTATCTGTTATCAACTATTGTGGTGATTTATTCAAAACCATATATGATAAGAAAAATCCTTCTTCAGTATGAACAGGTCAAGAGTTCCTCTAATCTGGAAATGTATGATGCTGAAAGTGAGTTGTATTCTAATAAGGATGGAAAATCTTTATCTTCTTTGATCTTGTCGACCGATCAAAAGTCTTACTTAAATAGTCAACTGGGCTTGTATTATTCTCTTTATCTTGTTTTTGCCATGGGTATGCTTGGTACTGTTTTGGCAACCAATTTGTTCGAATTTTATGTATTTTTTGAAATGATGTTAGTTCCATCTTTCTTTTTGATTGCTTTTTTCGGATACGCAAACAAGAGAAGAACCTCATTAATGTTCTTTTTTTGGGCCCACGTCGGTGCAGTTATCATGCTGTTGGGTTTAATGGCGATGGGTTTTCTGACTGGTGGATTTGATTACGACATAGTTAGGGCAAATGCGTCTCAAATTCCACATGCATGGGTTGCCGTCATTGTCGCATCGCTTATTATTGGATTTGGTGTAAAACTAGCTGCTTTCCTTGTCCACGTATGGTTACCTGATACATATACAGATGCTCCCACCCCTATTTCAGTACTGATATCATCAGCAATGACTGGGATAGGTGCGTATGGTTTGATAAGAATTTGGATCGAACTGTTGTCAGGCCCTGGAAACTATACTGATTATAGTATTTACATAAGCATTTGGGGAGTTGCTACGATGATATATGGGGGTGCCATGGCTCTTATGCAAAAAGATATCAAAAGAGTTTTGGCATACTCTAGTATAAGTTCAATGGGGTATCTGCTTTTTGGAATAGGATCAGAAAGTGTCCTAGGTATTAGCGGTGCAATCTTTATGTTTGTCACTCATGCTTTAGGCAAGGGACTTTTGTTTATGATGGCCGGTTCAATTATCTTACAAACAGGAACAAGAAACCTGGATAAATTAGGTGGATTGGGAGGAAAAATGCCATATACTGCTGTATTTGCAATGATTGGTGGATTAACAATCATAGGTGTACCAATAACAAGCGGTTTTATGTCTGAATGGGTCCTCTTTAATGGTGCTTTACAAAATGCTGTAGTAAGCGAGAGTGCTATTAAGGCTGTCTTATTTGCTTTGGCTATTACGACTACCATACTGACATCTGCTTATATATTGTGGATGTACAAAAGAATCTTCTATGGTATTACTCCAGAAACATTAAAAAATGTACGTGATTCGAGTAAGTACGTTTTAGTAACCATGGGGATTTTAGCTTCATTAACATTGATACTGGGATTATATCCTGATTTATTTTATAAACCAATTATAGGATATGTTGAAAATCTGTATGATAATTCAGACGAGCTGATACCAGTAAAAATCACGCCTGGAACAGGACAAATAAATGCAAAACCTATAAACAATACACAAGTTAGTAATGTCGCATTTCTAGGCGATACTGAATTCCAGAGGACACACTTGATATCTGAAAACCATGTGGTTCATCCCATTACTTTATAGGTGAATAGTTGTGGTTGAAGTTTTAGGTTTTGAAGGAATAGGGATAAGTGCATGGTTGATCTGGATGACTCCATTTATAGGAGCTGCCTTCATTCCAATTTTAAGAAAAAGGAGTGAAAAAATCAAAAGTTATGTTGCTGTTGCATTTTCAATTATTAGTGCCTTATTGGCTTTGAGTATCCTGCCTCTAGGATTATCAAATGGGGAAATACATAGTCAAATCCCATGGTTTTCTGCCTTAAATATAGACGCAGGTGTATTAGCTGATCCCCTAGCCATAATCATGAGTAATCTGGTTGCTTGGATTTCGGTAGCTATATTTGTGTATTCTATTTCCTACATGCACGGACAAAGATCACTTATAAGATATTGGTTCTTTATGCTGTTTTTCATAGGATCGATGCAACTTATTGTGTTATCCGACAATTTGTTGATGGTATTTTTCGGCTGGGAAGGTGTGGGATTTGCATCTTATGCCCTGATAGGATTCTGGTACACCGATAGAAAGAAAGATTATGTAGGCAAAGAAGGACATACCGCTTGGGGTATACCTCAGTGGACATCGCCTACACACGCTGGGATAAAGGCATTCTTACTTAACAGGGCCGGGGATGTCATGATGCTGTCTGGCATGTTTATGATCTTTATGTATTCTGGTACCTTTGGCTTTAGGGAGTTATTGGCTGACCAAACCTGGGCACATGTGATGATGCAACAAAATCTATTGGTGCCTGCAGCTGTTCTAATATTTGGAGGGGCTATAGGTAAATCAGCTCAGTTTCCACTAAATGAATGGTTATTGGAGGCAATGACAGGACCTACATCCGTTTCGGCTCTTATCCATGCTGCTACAATGGTAAAAGCAGGAGTGTTCCTTGTTGCTAGAATAGGTCCTCTATTTTTTGCCTTATCTGTATTTAATATGAATCAGTTTTTTGAAATTGTTACATGGGTTGGAGCGATAACTGCTCTGTTGTTGGCTACTCAAGCAATAGTTAATCCTGAAATAAAAAAAGTCTTGGCTTATTCTACAGGTTCGCAGATTGGATATATGATGATGGCTTTGGGAATTGCGGGCCTTTCTACAAACTTTGTTGACGGATACACTGCAGGATTCTTTCACCTAATTAGCCATGCACTGTTTAAAGCTTCATTATTTATGGCGGCGGGTGCGATATTACATACCGTGCACTCTAGATTCATGAACGATATGGGTGGACTAAAAAAGAATATGAGAAAAACTTACATATTCTTCCTGCTAGCAAGCCTGTCGCTAGCGAGTGCTCCATTGATAACACTTGGATTCTGGAGTAAAGATGCAATTTTTGCTTCGATCCTTGAATCTAACTATGAGTTCTCATCTTATGTCTTCTTGATTGCTGTCACTGTAGCCATTATGACAGCCTTCTATACGTTCAGGATGGTGGGCCTAGTATTTTTTGGAAAGCCAAGCCAAAATGTAGTCAATATTGAAAATAAAGGACATCGTATACGTGAAGTCGATAAAATCATGTGGCTTCCATTCGCCATTTTGGCAATAGCATCGATTGCATTTGGTGTTGTAGGCTTTGCTTTTGAGGGCCAATTGCATCATATATTTGCAACATACCTTGCCAGTAGTTTTGGAATCACTGAGGACGGAGTAGTACCATTAGAAGGATCTGAAGCCCTACAAAGCTCACCCGAGTTAACCGAATCCGATGCAGCTATTACGGGAGGGTCTGAACAGGATTCATTGGAACTCAATCCATTTGCGGTTGTTTCATCAGTAGCTGCGTTTGGCGTAGGAGGATTTCTTGGTTATTTGTTTTACATCAAAAGGATTGCCGACCCAGAGAAAGTCAGCGACAACGTTGTTTCCAAGGCGTTATGGAAGTTCCTATACAACCGATGGTATCTTAATTCAATTCTTTATTGGATGGGCGTTGTCATACCATTGGCAGCTTACAGGCGAATATACAAGTATTTTGAGAACATATTGATGTATGGAATCAATCCCTCAGTCCAACATTCAATGGTGGTGATGTCCAGAGTGGCAAAAGCAGTACAAACAGGTAACGTACAGACTTATCTTTATGTATTCTCAGCTGGTATAATTCTAATTACCATGCTATTATTGAGTTAAGGAGAGAATGAGAAACTATGATTGATATATTTTCGACCCCTGCTTTAGTAACCATCATCCTGGGGAGCGTGGCTTTGTTAATTCCAATATTAGATGCCTTGAATAAGGAGCGAGGCGCTAAGAATAAAGTTTATAGCGCTATATCCTTTGGGGCCCTAGCTTTGGCCCTTATCGTTGTGATATACCGGATATTTTCTGGGGAAAATCTCCCTGCTATGTCATTAACAAATACTGGAGTCATAGGAGACGATATTTTTGGTGCATTCTTTTCTATAGCATTTCTTATAGTATCCATTATGGTGACCGTTTCTTCATGGAGTTACATGAAGAAAAGAAGCAATCATGCTGCATACTATTCTTTGATCTTATTATCAAGCATTGGTATGATCCTTATAGGCTACTCAACTGATTTCGTAATGTTGCTAGTTGCCTGGGAACTAATGTCTATCCCTACATACGCGTTAGCTGCTTTTAATAAAAAAGATCCTATATCTAACGAGGCTTCAATCAAATACTTTTTGTTTGGAGCTTTATCGTCTGCAATTATCGTTTTGGCAATGGGAATTGTATATGGATTAACTGGTACTACAAATATCTATGATTCAATTGTGGCAATGTCGCAATTGAATCCAGATTTGATCCCATTTGGCTTGCTGGCAGTAGGGCTTTTTATCGCTGGCTTTGGATTCAAAATGGGTCTAGTTCCGTTTCACATGTGGTTGCCTGATACATACTCTGGAGCTCCAACTACGGTTGCTACCCTGCTTGCAGCCGGAACGAAAAAAGCTGGATTTGCAGCTGCCATTAGGGTCATAGTTATTGGTATGATAGCCCTTAATGTCCACTGGACATTTACTCTTGCAATAATAGCCATTTTTACTATGACACTAGGGAATCTGGGGGCTCTGACTCAGAAAAGTATTCCAAGAATTCTTGCTTATTCAAGCATTGCGCAGGCCGGGTATATCTTGATCGGACTTGCAGTTGCTCCATACTCTGACTATGGTTTAGATGCCTCTTTACTGCAAATAATGAATCATGCAGTAATGAAATCTGCTGCATTTATTGCTGCTGCAGGTGTAATTATCACCCTAGCCGGGTACACACTTGAAAAGTATAAAGGATTGGGATTTAGAATGCCTATCACGGCCTTTGTGTTTGCGATCGCGTTGCTTGCGCTAGCTGGAGTCCCTCCGCTAAGCGGTTTTTGGGGTAAATATTTGATATTTGGAGCTGCCATAGATAGTGGCCAAACGATATGGTGGGGACCTTATCTTGCAATAGCTGGTATTCTAAACAGTGCACTATCTTTGGGTTATTACGCTTGGATCATAAGGAAAATGTACATGGAAGAGGGCGAGAATAGGGTAAGGCAGAAGGAACCAAAGTCGATAGTTGCTGTATTGTTATTTGCATTAGGATTTATGATAATATTTGGTATCTGGTACGGACCATTGCTTGACCTAGCGTCAATGGCTGTACCCAATGATTTGATACATTTGATAAGTGCAAAATAGCGTATCTATTTTTCAATCCCTTTAATCATTTTTTCTCTACCATTCTTCCTCTTTCTGTTCCTCAATCTAATATTATTTCTAGATCTAGATCTTATTATGTTACCCTCTTTGGAACTGTTGGTATAGGCAATACTCATTGGATTATTAAACACTTAAATTAAAACACGTTCTAAAATGATCAATGGACCATTGCTAGTAAAATCTAGTTACTATAGGTAGAAGAATTACTTTAAAATCTCACTGGCCAATAGGATTGAGAATCAAAATGTGATTCTCCCCATTATATCATAATGTTTTGACTCGCTTTAAAGATGATAATTTATTCTATTGAAAGTCATAATTCATCTTTTTTTCTCAACTAGGTTGGAAAAAATTTATCTATTCTATGATCTTGAGCATTTACTATTTTTGCGAGTTTTTGGATATCTTCAAAGAAAATTTGTTTTAATTTGTTATTGTATATGGTAGCTGCTGGATGATATGTTATAAAGTATTTCAATGGTGGGCGATTAACTATTCGCCCCCGATATGATGTCATATATTTTAACCCAAGTATTGACTTTAAAGCTGTTGCACCCAAAATACAAATGATTTTAGGTGAAATAATATCGATTTCTTTCTTGAGATATTCCCTAGTGCAGATTTCAATTTCTCCGTCAGTTGGAACCCTGTTGTTAGGTGGCCTGCATTTAACCACATTTGTGATGTAAATCTCTTTTCTTTCTATTCCTGCGTCGATTAGTGCTTGATCCAATATTTTACCAGCGCTCCCCACAAAGGGACTACCAGTCTCATCCTCGTTTTTTCCTGGAGCTTCGCCAATCAATATTATTTTTCTACTTGTACCGCCGCTACCGGGTACAGCATTCTTCCTAGCTATTGATAGCCCACAGAGGACACAATGAATAACGTCTTTCTTTATTGATTCTAATGATTCATTTTGAGAACTCAAGTTGGGAATAAAAATAAACGAAGAAATAATTTCTCGAGAATCAATACTTTGATTCAGTTACTGATTCTGATGATAATCCTCCAGTGTTATTTTGTGCATCTTCTACTGGAGACGAGGAATTGACTATCAAATTTGCAGGACTTGAGGTGGAGTTTGTAATTGCAGCGACTACCGATTCTGATGATAATCCTCCAGTGTCATTAGTTATGCTGGCATTGTTAGATTGAGCAAACACGGCTGGAAGTCCAATCATTAATAGTGGCAGAACAAGGATAACCAATTTAGAATTTTTCATATCATATTCTATAATTTTGTAATATAAAATAATTTCGTTAGATTTGATTGGAGACCTAACACATTCTGATCTTATTTCAAACATCAGGCAAAATCAAATATCTTAAATTTGACAAACATAATTCAATAGTAATGATGATTTTAACTATAGACTAGAACAGTAGGCTGTTTTCTGATTAGCATTAACAAAATAATGGCAAAACCAGGATGCTTTGATCGAATGATGTCTAAAATGGGATTCGCTAATAACGGTAAAAACGATGAGTATCTTAAGGAACCCATCTGGTTATTTTGAAATAAAAAGTCTCCCTGCAACAAATCAGAAAAAGTAAATCTCTGTGAGAATTAATTATTTCGATTAAAATCCGATTTGTTATATCATTTATTTTTTACTACAATCTGTGTGAATAGTCTAATTTCATATACATTCTTGTATTCATTTTTTGCCATCAACCTCTATTTCATGCTCTAAAAAGCGTTGTTTGTTCTATTTCCAATGTAGAATTCATCAATGCTATCTTAGCTTTCTCTATTCTTTGAGAGTTTCTTCTTGAACTAACTTCTTTATTCAAAACGGTTCCTAATATCAATTCAAAATGTCGTGATTTATTTTGTCGTATTTTAGTCTTTGACGACCAAGATTATCAATATTTTCTATTTTACCATTTAAAACTTGTATATTCATATTCTATATGTTGATAACTTAATGATTATTTCATTAGAAACGATAAAATGCAGGACAAGCATTATAATAAGAACTAAAATGTGGTGGAAAAAAACAAAATGAATCAAAAATTAGTTAATTCGTATTTATCAGTAATATGTCCTCTATGTAATAAGCACTCTAATATAATTACCGATCAGAATTCTGGTGAATTGATTTGTACTACCTGTGGGAGTGTTATAATCGATAATACTGAGGCAACAAGGTCTGAATGGACTACTTCAAATATTCAGGAATTAGATTTCAGGGATAGAACGGGTGCCCCAACTTCTCTGGCCAAGTACGATCGTGGCCTCTCTACTGTTATAGGTAAGATGGATAAAGATGCGTCTGGGCGTCAAATTGACCTAGCGATGAAAAATAGAATAGGTCGGTGGAGAACATGGGATGCCAGATCACAAACCAACGATTCTTCTAAGAGGAATCTCCAATCTGCATTTATTCATTTATACACGCTAAAAGATGTACTGGGCTTGCCTGAATCAACAATAGAAAAGATCGCATATCTATACAGGAAAATACAGGAACGGAAATTAGTAAAAGGAAGGACAATAAAAGGGGCTTTGGCTGTCGCTTCTTACATTGCATGCAGAGAATTAGGGATACCAAGAACACTTAAGGAAATTGCAAAAATTTCTAATCTCAAAGAAAAGGAAATAGCAAGAATTTACAGAACGGTAATGTTTGAACTAGATCTCAAAGTCCCTCAAGTCGACGGACTAAAAGAAATAATCAAGATAGGAAATATTTGCGGCATTTCAGAAAGATCAAAAAGACGTGCCGTAAAAATGATGGTGACAGTAACGAAAACAGAGATTTCTGCTGGGAAAAATCCAATGGGATTGGCCGGGGCTGTTCTTTACCTGTCATGTAAGGAATATGATGAGGAAATTACTCAAAACAAGATTGCAGAGGTTGCGGGTGTAACTGAAGTTACATTAAGGCATGATATAGATATAATATTAGATTTGATAAAGACCATGCCGGGTAATTAAAACGAAGTTCTAAACTACTTGTCATCTTTTTTACAAATCTAGAAATCTTGCGGATAGGCAGTACAAAAATAAATTTTTTCATCAAATATTTTAATTAAATAACGTCATCTTATTATAATTGAAGTACAAATCATTTTTGTTGGATACATCTACCCTGAATTGTCCTATAGATATTTATCTATTCTGATTAAGTGATTTATTATTGAGGAACATTTTTACAATTTCTAAGAATAGAAGTTGCTTAAAGGAACAAATGTTCTTTCAGATGATATAAAAAATTTATCAAAAAATAATGGTGGGACTAAGTACCATATTATTTCTCTGATTTTGCAACCAATAGGATCTCAAATTCAAATCAATATTTTTGAACAGTATATGTATTATCAAAAGATAGGGGAGCTATTATCAGCCAATTCCGTGTTTGGCCTTTCTCCCCTACCACAATAATGAACCGGTGAACGGAATAGAAACCCGGATCATCCTTTTGTATATTAGGATGTTTAACATTTTATATAAGCTATATGTATTTTTATTCAAATATGGTATGGCACAAGCTTATAGTGATTATCCTAGATTGAGAAACCCAGTTATCTGCGACCTGTCATGTAATTTTGATCTAAATGTAGTTACTATTTAAAGGAGTAGTTTTTTTATTGATTATTTCCATAAGATATTTTCGGATAAATTATAAGATCTACGCATTGAGAAGGAAAATACATATTATTGAAACCTTCTTTTGAAAAATAAATCAACAAAGCAATCAAAATTAATTGGATTGTATAGCACTGAAAAAATGTTGGATGATTTTATTCAAAATTAATCCAGTAACCCAGTTTGAGGAACAATACTATGACGGTCGGAAAGTCGATTTTGAACTAGTATCGCTTTCATTACGTCATACATATATTCAGAGATTTCGCTACGAGAGCATCTAATCTCATATATGTGTCATATGATTTACAAACCAAATTGTTCTTAATCTGTCAATAAAATAAAACTTCATGTGTCTATCTTTCAAGGTCCTATGTTGAAGTAGTCCATTGACCAATTCTTTCGCATTTAGGACACTGTCTTCTATCAATAAATTGTTCTACGGTTTCGTTGATTTCTGGTTCAATAATAATTTGTTCTCCACAATAACATTTCATCAATTCAAGCATATACATAGCCAAACTTGCTAGGTATTATAGGTTTATTTCAAGTTTATTCTTAATGGATTGAAAATGGATGAGAAATTTTACTATAGGCATTAAATAGCAGATGTTGTAACAAAACTAATAAAATGATGCGGAGCGGACCTTAATAATCCGAGGACAGTATATTTTGAAGACGATACAATTACAATTACAATTTGACAGCTCCGGAAAACCATTGTGCTATTCCTGTAAAAGTTTTTAACATTTAATACTTGAAATGTATATTTGCATTCTTAATATTGTTTAAACCATGCTATCGAATTTATCGTTATTACACAGCTTATTATAATTTGTTGTTCTTTTACATATGACAGCAGATTGTTAACCGAAAATAATGAAAATCTAGAGGAATCACAAGAGAACCAAAAAAAGATTGGTTCTGCGGAGAAAGACCCAAAAACAACAGGCCCATCTGAAAACCTTAGAGAAGAAGCACTCGAAGAAACTGATACAGAAAACACAGATGCGGAGCCAGCTTAATCTTTTTTTAAATCACATCACCCCTGTATTGTGTGACTATGATAAATAATCGGTAAAGATATTGGAAATAGTAAAGAATTGATACCAAAATAAATGATTCATTTGGTGACCTGTCTTTATTGATACTACTTAATATGGTTGACCATGCCAGATAATTACCCACCATTACTATCTTGATTAAGCCTGTACAATAATTAATTAGATGCTTTTTGGATCTAAGTTTAGATTTGATAGTCATCCTATCATGTAAAATGTTAATTGACTTTAATAAAATAACATCAATTCTTTTAATTTCTGGCTTATAGCAAAAATTAAGATGTTTATACCTGCTCTGAAGATACAGCACAAGATCATGATATGCTGTCAAGTATCATCTGTAAAGAGCATGTCTAAACAGCTAAGGTTAAACGCAACAGATTTAAATAAACCGCCGATGCTCTTTTCAAAGATAAGAAATTATTAACTTAGATTTGTACAAGATTAAGGAGGCTCAAAAGCTACTTACAAAATATGACATCAGGAGGACAGATCTGATAAAATCGGCAACGTTTTCTAAATTAAATGGCAACAACATATATCTGAAACTTGAATGCCTTCAGAAAACTGGGTCCTTTAAAGTTAGAGGAGCGATGGTAAAAATTCATAACATGTCAGATGAGTTAAAAAGGAATGGAGTAATAGCAGCCTCGGCCGGAAATCATGCTCAGGCAGTAGCTTTTGCTTCTAAATTTTATAATATTTCATGTACTATTGTTATGCCCAAAAATGCATCTCCTAGTAAAATTGTTGCCACAAAGTCGTACGGGGCCAAAGTAATATTGGAAGGAAATAGTTACGATGAATCTGCTAATTCTGTCAAAGATTTTGCCGAAAAAGAAAATAAAACTATTATTCCTGCTTTTGAAGACCCAGACATAATTTCGGGACAGGGAACAGTTGGCTTGGAGATTATGGAAGACTTAGAAGAAGTAGATGAGGTATATGTTCCTATAGGAGGCGGCGGTTTGATTGCAGGAATATCCATTGCGATAAAATCAATCAACCCCAGAGTCAAAATTATTGGTGTTGAGTCTACTGTTTTTCCAACTATGAAAAAATCAATTTCTACAAATAAGATTACAAAGGCAAAAGAAGGTTACACAATAGCTGAGGGTATATCCATCAAAACTCCAGGTAAACTTACTTTTGAAATCGTAAAAAAGCATGTTGATAGTATTGTGTTGATAGATGATAGTGCAATTGTTAAGACGATGTTTTTATTGATGGAACGATCAAAAATAGTATCAGAACCTGCTGGCGCAGCTGCTCTGGCCTACCTTATTTCAAAGAAGAAAAGCAAAGAACAAGATAAGAATTTGGTCTCTATCATTTCTGGTGGGAATGTAGACATGTATCTTTTGGGACAAATCGTCGCAAAAGGATTAATGCAAACAGGCCGATTATTGAAAATATTTGTAGATCTAAATGACAAACCTGGAGCACTGAAAAAAATTGTTGATGAAATATCTAAGGCTAGTGTGAATATAGTGGAAGTAGAACATGATCGACTTAGTTCAAATATTCCCGCAGGTACTGCAGGCGTATACTTGAGTTTGGAGTTAGAGAACAAGAACCAAGCCAATACATTATTAGATTTATTTAGAAAAGAAAAAATAACTTTTGAAATAGTACATTAGGGCTTAAAGTCCTACACTTACTAAATCAACTCTCAAAGAGTATATCTTAATGACAACTAAATTAGTACAGTTCCACCATCTATAACGATTGTATTCCCAGTTGCATAGGAGAAATTATCATCTGCTAGGGTTGCGGCAACCTTAGCGACCTCGTTAGGTTTACCCCATCTTTTCATTGGTGATTCCAGCGCAGCCTTTATTATTATTTGCTCTGTCATTGAATCTAGTGTAGCAGGTGTAGCAATATTACCTAATGCCAGGGTATATGCTCTTATACCAAAGCCGCTGTACTCCTTGGCGATACATTTTGTTAACGTTATGTTTCCAGATTTTGCAATGGAATATGGGAAACCTCCCACACGGCCGGAAATTGCAGGGGTCGAGGAAATATTAATTATGACTCCGCCCACCCCTCTACCTCTTGTTGGGTTGCTATTTTGATTTTCAGTGGATGAAGTTTGCATCATGATTGGAAGGACAGCTCGACAAAGTCTTACTGACCCAAACAAGTCGACGTTAATTATCTTTTCAAGCTCGTCGTTCGATCCCTCGTGTATTTTCTTGTTCCATATTGAATCATCAAATGGATAGCCAGAATTATTTACCAGGATGTCAATTTTCTGATATCTATCCATAATGTCTATGATAAATTTTTTTACGCTTGATTCACTGGTGACATCGAGTTCGAGTGCAAGCGTTGTACCCCCTATCTTTGCGGCTGCCGTTTTGGATTGATCCAGATGTCGAGAACATATTATTATTATAGCTCCTCTTTCTGAAAATTCTTTTGCTATTTCATATCCAATACCTTTACTTGAACCAGTAACTATGGCTACTTTACCTAAGAGTGACATTTCATTATATGATTATATATAATCTTTATATTTGATACCTTATTAATTTCACAAATGACTAAAGCAATAGTTCCTAATTGATAATAATAAAGTGTAGTCAAAAACAAAAGACTTCCGAATATACGAAATCCCGATAAATTAATAGTTTGAATACAGTGCCACCTTTCGTTATGGAATTGGGTAGCCTTTGATGCTTTTACAGCCTAAATGACAAAAGTTATTATTTAAAATAAATAAATATCCCACGAACTAATCCTTTGAAGTAGAGCTGGTATTTGAATTATTATACATATCCTCCTTAGTAAAAATCCATTGTTTATGCTTGAAAAAAATCAATAACAATGTTGAAATTAATGCCATTGTCACTAGGACTATGAATAACCCTTGTGGAATGTAACTTAATTTTGTCACGTCTAACCCGTTCATTCCATATATTCCTACTATAAGGGTTAAGGGCAGGATTATTACACTAAAAACGGTTAGAATTCGCATTGTATCGTTAAGTTGTAACGATATATTTGCAATGTATAGATCCCGTGTTGAATTTATGGTATCCCCATATGATTCTACCAACTCAATCAACTGTCCTATGTCATCATATGCAATTTGTAAATACCTTATTTCATTGTCTTGATTTTGCATATGTGTTAGAAAGTTTATAGCGTCTCTTGTATACCAAAAATGTCTTCTCATCACTATAGTTTGTTTTGCCACTATATCCAAATAATTGAGCATATTTTTTGATGGCTTTTTATATAAAGATTTTTGTTCAAAATCTGTAATAGTAAGCTCGATTGCAGTTAATAGTTGTTCATATCTTGATATTATTTCGTCTATAATTGTATAGTAAAGTGCATTAATATTTGATACTAACAATTTTGTGTTCTTCTTTTCAAGGATATCTTTAATGGTTGAAAATATATTAACTTCAGCTGAATGTAGAGTAATTATCCAATTCTGGCCAACATAAATATAGATACCTTCTATTAGCAATTGTTTGATAGTTTTAAACCGGATATCTAATATTATGCTAAATATGTGATTATTAAGCATTCTTATTTGAGGTCTCTTAGTTTTTTGACCAACCAGCCTTAAACTGTCTTCATCTAGATCATATTCCTTTGAAATAGACTGAAGATCTTCGGGCGATGGATCGCTTATATCAATCCATAATTTGTCGTTTTCTGAATCTGATGATCCTACCTGTTCGTTTTTTATTCCCTTTGAATTATAGTATATATTTTGCTTCGCTCGCAAGGATTTGGTTTCCGATTGTATAGGATATAAACATCTGATATTAACCTGTCGTTTCTTTATCCGGTCCTGTTAACCTGACAAAAATCTATAGCTCATAGGCGCTCCATTTTAATCATGATCATCAAAAGAAACAGAACATCTTCATAAGATATTGTTCAAGCATCATACCTGTATTTTTAGTCTATCAACTTAATGTGTTGCCAAAGCAACGTTCGTTTTACACGTCTCAAGAAGCCAAGTTGTAATATGGAAATGTATTTAGAAATACCTTCGCAAAAAGATATCATGACAGGGAAAGAGGATTTCAGAATTATTAATAGATGAGACCAAACTTAAGACTGGTTCAGAACTCGTCTGATTATGGGTTACTATATACCCAAAAAACAAGCCGATTATCGCAGTATAATTATCCAAAGAAAGGAACGTGTTTGCAACAAAGAGATTTATACTTTTGAATCCAATTCCAACTTGCAAAGTGACCTCTATTGAAAATAGCAAGAAGGATAATGCTTTGGAAGTATTTCTAAGAGATAAGCCAAAGGAGTACGAATAGAGACGTTGGTAAATATACTCTTAACATGTTCTGTTTCTGTTGATAATTATGATTGAAATAGGCATTTCAAGCTATAAATTTTTCGTGAAGTTATGAGCCTATTACCATTAAAATGTCACTATATAACTTTGAATATCTTTTCAGCGATCTGATATCTTTTTATAGTTTACGGTACAACAAATTATTAGTGAACAAGATTAATTTTATGATGATGATATGTATCGGGATAGGGATTATCGCATCAACTAATTTAATGATGACATCTGTAATAGCACAACAGAATATGTCAATGGAAATGCCTAATGCTCCTGATGGAATGAAGAATACGTCAATGTCAGTAAATGATATAAGAAATACAACAATCGGAATGGACAATACGCCATTTAGTTAAGTAGATGAATATTTAATAAATATAATCTCGCAATGAGTAACATTTGTATTAGTCAGTTTAGAAAGATATTCTCAGTTTGCCAATTTTCATAACTATTACAAAAAAATGATCAAATTAGTTTGTATTGGTTGTTTAAAAAAATGAATATTATCTCATGTCAATATAGTTCATGAGAGCATTTAAGGTAGTTTGATACTTTTTTAGGTTTTCCATTAATCCAATACATTGCAATTGCAGTAAATCACGTCTTAAAATGATTTAGAATATTCACAAGCGTTTGATTTCTAATTTCATAGAGGCTGAATTGATGATGAATATAATATAACAACACAAGTCAATTCATATTTGTATAACTTCTCACGAAAAAAGAAGTCAACACTTTAATTGCATCATACTCTTAAAATAGCAATACAAGGTGATTAAATTCATCTAGCCACTTTGATTAAAATGATATCATTTTGAATTATAGTATTAAAAAAAATCTGTCTAATCTTAAAAAAACATTGTACATAAAAATATTTGATCAGAGGAAATGGTCAAAAAAAGAAATCTACTTCGTATTATTTTGCCTCATTTCAGAAACCATTGAGTGATTATAAGTATCTGATGTGGAATTAGTCAGACAATTTACCATTGACACATTTATACCCATATCTGGAGTACATTTATACATCGTAGTTTGTCCTTCAACAGGATTCTGATATGAAAGGTCGATGATATTGAATGTTAGAGATACAAAAAATAGAATCACACTTACTTTGAGAATTTGATGATTTGTCAATACAATATTTGGACAAGATGCATACTCTTGATTTTTACCCATGGATAAAAGGTGTATAACAAAGTATTTTAATTACAATACTGCCAATCGCAAGTCCTCTCACTCAACGACTTGCAATCTTGATATAAACAACTTGAATTAGTTTAAAACTAATATCCAAGTTAAACTATCAGAACATGAGGAAACCAGATAAAATTCAGATAAGCTAAAAACCGTTGTTGTTTTAATGAAATGGTTGTCTTGACTTATGGAAAACATGCATTACCAACAAATGATGATCAGAATTGGAATATTTGCAACCTCCTCTAACGAAGAACACTAATATAAAGTGTGACAACATAGATCCACTGAATAAAAGTATTAAGAAAGCAATCGACGTTATCTTATTATTTGATGGTAAGCAAAAGAACCAAAATAATAAAAAGATAATGATAGTATATAGAGATATCCTAGAACATCAATCTCTTCTTGTGACTATGATTATTGAAGTGTCTCTCATAAAATACAATGTTATTCAACAATACCTATCTACAAGAATATCATAGAAAAAATGAGTAAATTTGCTAATTATAAATATGCTCTAAACAATTAATTTAGCACAATAATATTTGTTGTCATATTTATAATATGTTTAATAAATAATATCATGAGCTCAAATATTGACTGGACGGATGTCATAAAAAAAGAGGCAAGAGGATTAAATGATGCTGATTTTGGCGAAGTTCAAGAAGTTTCTAATGGCCTGGTCTTGACGCAAAGGGGTATAGTAAATAAGGAACTATTTAGTATTCCGCAAAGTGCAGTAGAAGGTTATGATGGAAAAGTTCTTAGATTTAATATATCTGAAATTGAAGCAGTTGACAAATATAAAAAACTTTTCGAACCAAAACTAGAAGAGGTTGCCACAGGTTCTGATACTGAACATGATAAAGTATCTACTACCGCCGATTCAACGAAAATTGATGGGGTGATAGATGAGGCAGTAGATGATACGGTTAAAGATGCGCTTATTCAACCAACAAAAGAAGTAGCAGAATTGGAAATAGAAAAGGAAGTTGAAAAGGAAGTTGTGGTATTAAATAAAGAAACGAATGTAGAAAATGAGCATATAGACTCTACCATACCCAGGGAACAGATGCCGCCTGAAAATACTTTTAAGCCTACTACTAGTAAGAACGAAAAGTCTTCAGAACTTTTGACAGAAGAAAACGAGGAAGAAACCCCATTAAAAAAAGAGGAAGCAGGAATAGCTTGAAAAATGCATTTTTATTATCATTTATTTAGGCACACATCAATCTCAATAACATTCTCAACAGATCTATGCATATTTCAAATTAGAAAACAATTAGAGCAAAGGGAGAAATAAATGCATTTTATTCTTTCTCTATAAAGATTTGATGTATGATCAACGCTCAGTATTTACATTTTATTTAAATACACCAAGTTTTAGTGGCTCTGGTCACTTAATGGTTTAAATCCTTATAATAGTCGGCATAGAACCGTAACCAATTCCGTACACGCTTCAGCTTGCAATTCCTTATTCTAGGCGGAAAGTCGTCGTCAAAATTCTCCATTCTGTCCTCCATGTACTGCATTGTTATCTCAATCATGCTTTTCTCGTAGGAGGAATGAAGATAATGATCAAGTCCAAGGATTCTACGAGCCTGTGGATACCTAGTATCTAATACCACCGTCGGTTGATATTGGATAATTGCCATGATTCATTACTGGAATTTCGATCGATGAATCTTTCTGCGAATAGCATGTTTCTTTCCTTGATATAGATAGTGCAAGAATTTACCTATGTTCTGGTTCGATAGATATCCATGTCCACACATAAATCGAACTTACTTTGATCGAGGTTTCATCTATAATGTATTAAGATTCGTTTCCTCTTTGATGATATCGGTTGAGAATGGTGCATTTGAATCCAGTTCCGTATGGATACATGGTTTCGTTTATAAATCTGAGACAATCTTTCAGAGGCTTTCCTTAATGACCGATCTGAAAAGCACAATTGCAACCTACAGTGTACATACTTTGAAGGTGTTTTATTTCGGGTAATTATAAAAGAGAATGATCATCCTCGAGCTATAAGATTTCGTCAAATGAGGGGCCGTTTGAGTATGTGATGTTTTAATACTATCAAATAAATATTTAGAGTCATATTGAAAGGTTCTGTTGGTATTTTACTTGTTTTTTCAGTTATCAACCCTATTCTTTAATGTTTATACTCAATGGAAAAACTTTGAAATATGAGGGTAAAATGCCGATGGGCTCCCCATCTACCGATACTGCAATGTTATTTTCAAGGTTGGATAACAACGCTATAGCTTGTGATTGACCATAATAGATTTCATCTTGGTTAGCAATAGACTCTTCACCCCTTTTTATATCCACAAGTTTATCAAGTATTTTGAAACCACCTGAATTTTTTACGATTATCGTATCTAGAAGTCCGTCGTTCATTTCAGCTTTTGTTGCTGCATTAAAACCTCCTCCCATAATACTACCATTTGATACCATTGCCATCGTCATCTTGGTCAAAAGCTTTTTTACGTTTGTGTTATTAGTATCGTTTGAAAATTCAATCAATTCACAAACATTGCTCTGATAGGTTGGTATTGTTGCAAGTAATCCTGTAATGGTAGATAGCAGGCGACTGCTGATTCTGTCTCTTACCATTTTAGACCTGTTTATTATTTCCGCACTAACTCCTATTTCAGCTGCGTTTAAAATAACACGACTGATGTAGTCTGCTTTTTCTTCTTTGCCATCATTCTTATTGTATACAATTGCTGTGATAACGTCGATTTTCTTGAAAGTATCCGTCGAAGTCACAGTTTTACAGCATTCTTCAATTTCTGATGGCAATCCCAATGACTTTACCAGAATATTTCTAGTTCCACCAGGAAGAACCGTTAATATTGCTTTTGGATTAATAACATCCAAATGAACAAATTTGGACAAATTTTTATCTTTGTCGTCTTGCATGTATTTTAAATTAAACCCTTTATCGATGCTCATTCTAAAAAATCCATTGGCAACTTCATTTAACATCCCGTCGCCTCCGATTGGAATTATATTGTTATAGCCTTTTTCGAGACATTCTCGTGTTAGAATGGTGCCATCTTCGGCTTTCTTTGTAAATATGTATTCGATGTCTTCTCCAAAATATTTCTTTAAAATAGCATACAAGGAATCCCAATTTTTTCCTGTTTGGCCTCCACTTGAATTTGGATTAACTATGACTATGGACTTTTTGGTCATTAATACATTCTTCATGGTATATATCCATATTGATTAATGTGTCGGTGTTGTTACCCATAATTGTTGTGAATATTTTGTCTTATTAGTTATTCATTTGATTTTTTTTTGATTTCTTTATCGTACGAAAATATCCATTTTTTTTCCAGAATACGAATAATGATATCATAGTTATGACTAGCATCACTATTACCAAAAAGCCCAGATATCTTGGTAATGTGTATAGGTTGTTTAAATCAAATCCCTGCAAGCCTAAAACACCTATCAAAAGGGAGAGAGGCAATATGATAGCAGAAAAAATCGTCAGTACTCGCATTGTCTCATTTATTTGCAAAGATATACTGCTCGAAAATAGATCTCTTGTAGAATTTATTGTATCCTGATACGATTGAATCATTTCTATAAGCTGATTAATGTTATTGTATACAATTTGGAGATATTTTATGTCATCTTTGTCTTTTTCCATATTGACATGGTAGTTTATAATATTCCTAGCATCCCAGAAATACCGTCGAAGGGTAATAACCTGTCTTGATAATGTATCCAAATAGGTGAGCACTATTTTGGATGGTCTATATTGCGCGTCTTTTTCAATATCAAATACTTTGAGTTCTATTGCGGTTAAAAGTTGTTCGTAATCTTCTATGATATAGGAGATTATACTATAGTAAAGTGCATCGATTGAAGATTCCAAAATTGTTTTTCTATCTGCAAGAATTGTTTTTACTTTTGTTACCAAATCTATTTTATTTGAATGAAGAGTTATCAGCCACCTATCTCCTACAAAAAAGTATAATGGAAAAGATTCTAGAAGTTGTAAATTACTAAATTTTAGGTCTAGTAGAATAGCGAACTTACTATAATGTTCTATTTCTTTTACCACTGGTTTTTTTGATTTTTGTCTAACTCGATCTAATGCTTTTTTGTTAAGTGAGAACTTATTTTCCAAATTTGTAATATCTTCGTCTGTGGGATCTGATATGTCAATCCAAAGATTAAGGTTTTCCTTTAAATCTATGTTTAATTCATTTTTCTCTTCTATCATTTCCTTATGATTATAATAGAAGACAGTTTTTTGCACTTTATTTGGTATTGTTCTAAAGTA
>WHSX01000209.1 GCA_009379865.1 Candidatus Nitrosocosmicus sp. | reverse complement strand
TTAAAAATCATCAACCAGCTAAAAATGTATCTACGATCTTTTACATGCGAGTATAATATATCAAATTTGTTAAATTGATTTTAATTTGGGATTTTTCTCAATAAATTAAAATTTGCTTAAAAATACATGCCTACTGAATTCAAAGTTTAATAATAAATTATTTTTATTATTGAATCAAATATAACAAATAGCACATTAAACAAATTATCTTTATACTTGAGTATACATTTTTTTATATTTTATGACAAATCGCTTTGGCCTTTATCAAGAAAAATAGATATCCTACTTTTTTCAAAAAATGCATGATTTAATTAGTTATGTGATGAGTATAAACCGGTAAATAATATTGAGTCATTCTTCTGCAAGAGATACTCTTTTAAACCTTAAACTCGAAGATGTGAAACGATTATGTTCAGATAACATCTATGAAAGGGGGCTGGCATATCTGAAACAAGACGGGGTATCAAATCAAACAATTCATGATAATTTCTTAAGCGGGCATGTTCAAGGTAGCCAGTATTACACTTATGATGTAAAAATAAAGGTTGAAAATGGTAACCTGATCCCGAACTGTACTTGTCCATATGACTACGAAGATTTTTGCAAACATGCGATTTCTCTCTTAGCAAGTTGGATTAAATACCATGAACAATTCATAGATATTGAACTTTTTTTTGAAGAGTTGAGGAAAAAAAGCAAAGATGAATTATTAACAATCATACAAAGATGGACATACGCTTATCCCAACAATGTTTTTAAATACTACTCCAACCAAAACCTAAACGGGTCAAAGAACAAGTTACAAAAAGTCTTTACTTCTGGTAGTAAGTCATATGATGATGTTCCTGATATTATTAAAGACCTAAAAGATTTTGATCCGATTCTGCAAGGCTACGAAAAAAAGAATGATTTAGAATCATTCAATGATATAAAATATCTGGTAGGATTATGTTTTGAAAATTTAAGCCCTTTTGATTATTCGGATGATATTGAACCCTTTGTTGAAAGACTGATTAGAATCTATGTAAAAATATTCCAAAATTTAGATGTAGATTGGTCAGTTAAAAAGGGGACACTTGAATTTAATTTTAGAATTTTTATCAAATCCTCTGATGATGGTATTTCAGATATTATTTCAAATACATTAGTACATTCGGGCTTTGAAGACATGGAAATTGATTTTGTTGAAAAGATGATAACAAATGAAATTGACCTACAAAAGAAAAATAGAAAGCATGGCCATGAGCATCTTGGTTCAAAGCTTGTTCTTCTACTTCTGGACTTTTATGAAAATAACAATGATTACAAAAAGTTTACTTATACTTGTGAAAAAGAATTTCAATATTGTTATGATAGATATATACAATTCCTAGAATCCACAGAGACATTTGACAAAGCCATACTTTATTGTAAAAAATCATTGGAATTTGTCACAGGTTTTTCTCAGATAGATCTGCTTGTCAAACTGGGAGATTTAGAATACAAGACTGGAAACGAGGAAAACAGTTTGCGTTACTATTTAGAGGCGTTTGAAATTAATCCTTTGTATAGTGAAGAAACAATTATTGAAAAAATAAGAAAAATATCATTGATTTTGAATTCTTGGCCGCAAGTAAAAAAAGAATTGATCTTGAAACTAGAACAAAAAGAATATTATCACATGTTAATTGAAATTTACCTTAAAGATGATGATTTTGATTCAGCATATAAATTAGCTTTTCAAATTAAGAAGTTAGATAATTATGATATTGAGATAGTTGCAAAAGCGTTGTTAAAAGATTTTCCCAATAAAGCCTCCGAATTATATAGAATTATTGGTGAAGATTTTGTAAGCAAAGCGAATATTGAATCTTACAGAAAAGCATTACACTACTTTAGAAAAATGCAAAGAATCTATTTTTCTAGTGGACAATCTGAAGAATTTTTTACATATATTGACAAGTTGCTTTCAAATAATTTCAAAAAAAGGTTGTTGCATAAAGAGTTATCCAGATTAAGGAGTCATCGATAGTTATATTCTCAATTAGTATTTTCATGAATTTTTATGATTTGTTTTTAAAGGGTAGTTAATAAAAGTTGGAGATGGTAAGTATATTAGATCTCTTGCGTAATTAGCCAGATCCGTAACCATATATTGGTAGTTATAGACTATCCTGATTTTCGGTAGGATCATTGTCATGTGAAGAATCAAAATCTACAAGGACTGGAAATAATATTGGTACAGGCAATATTTTTTTACTGGTAACTGGTTCACCAATTTGTCTTGTCATATCAACAAGAAATTGATGTGTTCTTACTATTATTTGGTTTAGATTACCAACCGAATCCGCATAGGCATTTTCAATTTTTTGTTTATTTGCGATGAGATCTGAAATTTGAGTTTTTAAATAGTTTAAGCTTGATGCTTGTTTATTTATTTCTGTATTTATATTTTTTAATTCCTTTAATTTTTCTACAAATACATACCAATATTGGGTCCTGGTCATGTTATTATTATTAGTTTTTGTGTTTGAATTGTAATAATCATTATTATTCTTATTAATAGGATCGGACAGGAAATCACCGTTATTCTTAAATTCTAAAACAAGATGATTCATGCCTATAATATCTTCACTGGTTACTCCGCTATTGACAAGATGAGTCAAAGTAGGAGTTACGTTAGCTCGTAGCGTTAGATGAGACTTGTATCCAGGTATTTCATCCTTTAATTTTTTCATCTCAGCTTTTAATTCATCTACTTTTTTTTCAAATCCAAGTTTGTTATCGTACTGATCTTCTACATCTTTTAGAAATTTTTTTATTGAATCTTTGACTTCAAACCCGTTTTCCAATGCTGATTCCTCGACCAAATTTATTAATTGCTTGAATTCTTTCAATCTAAAACCCTCTTTATCTAGCTGCTGATATGCTTTTATTATTTGACTGTGTTGATTTCTTTGTTCCTTTAAAGAAGAAATTTCATTTAGTAACTTGTCCCTTACGGATGTGTTTTGATTTATTTGAAATTGAACATGGTCTCTTTCTTTTCTAAGCGAATCTATATTTTTATGTTCTGCTAGTATTTGTGTTGCGTCAAAATTATATTGTTTAAAATCATTAATTGAAGCTGCGAACGTACCGAATTCTTGTTCGATTAAAAGATTGTGTTTATAAAGTAATTCTTGTTTGAGATTATCATACCATTTAGAATAGAAAAACGCTTTTTTTTCCTTTTCAATATGATGATTCAATTCCATTCTCTTTATCCTTTTCTCTTTTTCAATTTCATCGATTTCTTTTGAAATTGAATTCATCGAATCCTGTAGACGCTCAATTTTTTTCTTTTTCTGTTCTATATAGTATGATACCCTTGAAACCAGAGGTATTTCTTTGGTTATTCGATCATTCATATCATTTTTTTGAATACTTTCTTTTTTTACTGCGTCCAAAAAAACATGCTTTGAATAATTAACGATATTATCCTCATCACTAGATAGGATGTTGTAGTCTGAAATAGAATAAAAATGAAACAAATCCTCTATCCATCTAACGATTATGGCAGGTTTTATGCCATGAGCTTTACAGTTATTGTAGATACTATTCATGAAATAAGTAATCTGATTCTTTTTGTCTTTGGTTTTAACTTCTGCTGTTTTATTGATGAATGTGCTGTCAGAGTCGGAAGACTCTACAATATTATCTGATAGTGATTCTCTGGTTGCCAGGTTTATTTTGGAATCAGATTTCTCTGCGTCTGTTGTATTCTCGGTTTCTTTATCATCATCATCCATCCACTCCTCAAATTCATCATCTTTGATGCCAAAATCCCTTAATATTTGTGCGGTTCGAAAACCCTGCACACACTCTAGTATTGTTATACCTGACTTTCTCATTTCATCTAAGAATCTTCTTAATTCCGCTATGTCAGGGACAGATACTTTTGACATCCATTCTGTTGTAATATTATGCGCCGTAGTTTTTGATACTCCAGTTTCATACGCAATTTCGCTTAATGAGTGTCTGTAAAGATATTTTTGAATGATGAGGGATTTGAGTGATGGGGTGACTTTAACCACGATTTTTTATATCCTCTCAGGTTTATAAGGGAGTTCACTTTATCGTTCAAAACGTTCAAAAAATCGTTCAATTTCATTTTGAAATAAATAGTATGCAATAGAAGGTAAATGTCAGGTATTTAATTGATTGTTACTAAAATAATAGATATCTGTGTAAACAGACATTTATTAATAATTTATATATTTTTTGTACTAAAAAGTTGTAAAATCTATATTTGTACCTCTGAATTCATGCACAAAGATCAAGTATTTTTACTAATTTCTCTAATCGCGCCAATTACACAAGAGATCTCTAGCAAATAATTCCGTCACCTTGACAAGCTCACTGCTATTCAAATGATTTTTGAAAGTAATATTTTATGCTCAATATTCAGATTTTTTCACAGGAGATAGTTTCATTTCTTTTCTATTTTGGGCTTGAAGCGGCAATCATCTATTATGGTATTTGATTTCATTTTTGTCTTATTAGTAGTACCGGGCATATGCGGATAAATATTCTTCCATACTTTTAAAGATTGATCTATGGAAGAAAAGCCAAACCCTGTGGAAGAAAGAAATTGATTATGGAAGAAAGAAATGGAAGATAGCTAGTGTTTTTCTTCCATATGTGGAAGAAAAACGTATCAGAATAACATAAAATCAATTAAATTTATGGAAGCATATTTACTTGATAGAAGAACAAATCACGCATAAAAAATGAGCAACAGGGGTGAGAAATAAAGGGAATTCTTTCCGGCATATTAAATGTGGACTGGGCGGGATTTGAACCCGCGATCTCTCGATTGCGAATCGAACGTTCGTACCACGCTGAACCACCAGCCCTTTAATACCTTTTATGGGTTACCAGTGGTTAATTTACTTCCGCACCTATTACAGTAGATTGCAGTTTGAGAATTTATATTATTGCATTTAAAACATGGGAACCTTGTAATAAGCTGCCATTACTGTTCTTGAGTTCCCCATGAAGATTCGAAATAAGGTTTAAAAGTGTCACAATTTCCTCACTTTGTAAGCCTTCCAGCCTGTCAATCTTGTCCTTAATCAGTACTTTGATATTATTTTCTTCTCTTCTGCCCTGATTTCTTAATTTTGACTCCAAAAATTGGGCCCCAATGGTTGAAATTAATATACCTAGAATTGCAATACCAATTACCATCATTATTGAAGCGATTATTCTTCCTTCAACTGTGATTGGATATACATCACCATATCCAAC
>WHSX01000208.1 GCA_009379865.1 Candidatus Nitrosocosmicus sp. | reverse complement strand
TGCTTCATAGAAGCAAAGGATTGCTATAGCTTTTTCGTTAACTTTACAGAGCCCCTTTTGCCAACAACTCCTTTTTATATCCTGCCATCTGATACTAAAGATGTATAATATTTTACTTGTTAATAATTTAAGAGGCTTAAAATCCCAGCTTTTATCCCATCAACATTCTGTTATCTATGACTACGAGAAAGGTGAAAAACTTTGCATGTTATGTGGTATGGTTGTTCAAGATAAGATATATGATGCCGAATTAGATACTGATTTTTATAAAGGTAGAAGCGATACTAACGCCGTTTTGCCCCATTCCATTATTCTTAATGGCAAAGGAATGTCAACAGCAATTGCAGATTATGATACCCGCTCTTCCAAAAGGTTTTCAAATAGGAAAGAACATAACAAGTTGAAGTTCTTAAATAAAACAGTTATCTGCTCAAACAAAAATAGAAATTTGAAAATAGTCATAGACCTTTTGAATCGTATAAAAGATAAACTATCATTGAATTCGTTCTGCATAGAAGAAGCATTATCATATTACAAGAAGGCACTAGAAAGGGGATTAATTAAAGGAAGGTCAATAAAGGAAATGATCGTCTCATGTGTATACCTGGTATGTAAGAAAACCAACAACCCAAGAACTTTGTCAGAAATCTCCCAAATAGTAGAAGCCGATGAAATCTTTGCTGCGAGATGTTATCGTCTTTTAATAAGAGAGTTGAAAATTACCCACGTACAATTCACACCAGCTATTTTTATTAGAAAAATTGCAAATAAAGTCAACATAAATGAGAGAACTGCAAGAGAGTCGATTGATTTGCTCTTAGTAATACAAAATGAACATGTTTTTTCAGGTAAGAATTTCCTCTCAATCGCAGCAGCTATTCTTTACATAACATGCAGAAAGCATAAGCAAAAAATATCACAGGCCAAAATGGCTTCAGCTGCAAATATCAATATTATGACGCTTAGAACGAGGTTATCTGAAGCTAGAAACGTAATAGGAAATGCATCCTTCTTAAATTAATAATGTGGATATATTAGTAATGAACGGATAACCAAAATACCTTGAATACTATCAAATACTAATCGATTGTAGATAATGATGAAAACTATTACAGAAGAAATCATACGTATAGAATTTTTCAAGAATGGAGAAAGCAATCATACTAGAGAAGAATACAATCACCGCCTCCGAGTTATTGGAATTAGCAGCTTTTCGTCTTTAGTTTATGATATATATTTTCCATTTTTCAAACTGAATGCGTCAGAAAATATATGTAAATTGTGATTAAATCTAATTTCTATGCCTTTACTAGATTTAGCTGTTTTTATAAATGATCTAAAAACATGATTGAAGATAAACGGTATGATTAAATTAATTGGTAAAGGTATCAAATGGGCTAGGTGGGATTAAGTTCCGTATGGTATAAGGGTTCGGTTGAAATTCGCTAGAGTTAAATTTCCTAAATTAGTGGTGTTCAAAACTAGGTATTATAATGCTTTAATTCAAACTTTTTTCTTAATGATGTCATCATCTATGAAAACTATATAACTATTGGTTATAAGATTATCCTAAACTGCTATTATTAATAGAGGATTATTTTTATCAAATTGATAATATAATCAAGACAAGCCGTGTCAAAAACTTCTTTAAAACTAAAGAGCAATTCCATATCAAAGAAAATTATGTAAAGGTAAGGAGCTGATTCATAGTATACTGAGTCAGATGTTCTTGAAGTATTAATTTAATCATAATTCATTTAATTTAGAAATAGTTATCCAAAAAGTGATATGAGATGATTTCCATTTTTATTATCCTGATTAATATTTGTGTGTATTATCATTTAAAACTAGTTGAAATCTCTATATTTCGATTTATAGTAACGATTAGAGCAATCTATCAACGATATGCATCATGACACACTTAATAGAAACAAAATGTATATATATGAGATGACAAGTGAAAATAATTCTAATCCTATGATGATGCCTTTGCACTCGCCCTATAAGAAATTTTCGTCGATAAGGGCATACATTAATGTTGGCGGGAAGACAAAATACTGTGTAAGTTGCAGTAACACAGCTACTCAGGAAGTAATATTCACTGCAGATGGAGCTACCATTTTAGAAAAATACTGCGATTCCCGCGCAAAAAAGAATATACCATAACAGATTCCAAAAGATCGTTTATCTGACCTTTACTCTCAAAATAGGCAAAGGTCATTATTCCTAGGATCTCAATTGTGAAGATGAAAACAGAAAAAGATTTGTTTTAAAAAGATGAAAATTAAGAATTACCCTACATCTTATACCGTCCTATATCGTTACTATGTATAGGTATCGGATTCGGGGGACGAGTATGAAATTTCATACTAGTTAGAAATTAATATTAATCAGGAGAATGAAATTTATTTTCAAAGAGTTGTGGTTTTCGTATGGATATAATAATTGCAACTTAGGGTTAATTACAATTACACGGCTATCTTAAAGAACAAAGCCTAATTCTCACAGCTGAACTTGCGATATTTGAAATTCAGCATATGTGTATATTGATGCGTCTAAAAATGCCTTTATTGAATAAGACTATATTTTCTTGCGAAATTATAATTCTATCCTATAAAAGCAATGATATTTGTATAACATATTATTTAATCTATGATCATTTTGCATCTTAAGTCGTTACTCAAATAGGAGCGGGTTCGGTGGAAAGAGTCACAGATCTGTGAGTAATTCACTATGGAAAATATGATTACTACAAATTCAATAGCATAGTAAAATTGAATACAATTACAGATATAATATCTCAACCAATTTTAAACGTCAACTTTTTTTGGAATTTATAGATCGTTTTTAATTTGTTTATTTAATCTAAAAAATTTGACAGGTTCAAAAATTAAGATTTTAACTACTTAAAATAATTTATTCTACATACCTTCAAATCATTAAGGAATATTTAAAGTAATGATTTTAAAATGTTTAAGACCGTTCTTTCAGTTGAGTTTCATTTAGAGTAACAAAAGACCACACGCGAATAGACAGCGTCAGATTCATTTTATTAATGATGATTTTTAATTCATCAGGCGTAATTGATAAACGTACACGATATAGGATAATGCATGCTATTTATTTCTCTCATGAAAGCTGCATCTGATTCATTTGATGCTTAATTAACGTGCTTCAACTAATAATTCATAAAAATAATCGCCTCATAGATGCGGGATTTGATAGTGTATATTGTAGAGAATAAACACGGATTCTGAAAATGAAGTGTAACAATCTAATTAGTTATTCTTGTCAATAAGATGAAGAGATTCTTGGAGCGGTGAAGATGATCAGAGAATATCTCACCATTGAGCAAAAATATAGAAAATTAGTCCTCATATCCATTCTACAAAATGGTTACAACTACATTCTGAAAGTCCACATTTAAGATCATTATTTTGCTCAGTGACATCGTATTTATGATCACATCTTTGATGAGAACATCTCTTGCATAGTTTTTTCTCATCAAAATTGAGTTCCTCATTCATTTTACATGATTTCTATATTTATTAGATTTAATAGTTATCTAACAAAATGTGATTGAATGCATATATTATTGAATAATTGTATGGTTGACCTGCCTTTGACTACCGTGGCTCCTTACGATCTTTCAGTCTTGCCCCATTTCGTAATTGTTTATTATACAAATAATAATAAAGTAATTTTATGAAGATCATAAATTGGTATTTTGACATTGAAACTGCAGATGTATGTTATTTGGGATGCTCGGCATAAGTTTGTCATGGTTATAGAAATGAGATGTAGATGATTACCATTTCAAAATTCTCCCTTTCCTCAATTAATCTTTTGTTTAGTTTGTACTATTTGTCTACGAGTAATGAATGAGACTAGTATCCTTTCTTGATTTATATTCGCAGAAAATATTTGTATATCAATTTAAGTTTCAAATAAATTTTGTATATGTTAACACTTTTTATAATGATTTACTTTTTATGTTACCATATTTTTAAATCTTTATGGTATTAGCGTGATTGATATATTGAAGTTAAATAATCATGCGTCATCAATAAAGTACATATCAGGGACAAGAGATATCTAAATCAAAGGATACTAAGCTTATGAACAAAGATAGATTTTGTCATATTACTGCATGTAGTTCTAAATCTGTATGCAAATACACAATATGTAATGAATGTTTATGGTACGACCATGTCCAAATGTAAATACGAACTATGGTAATTTTTGAAACCATCAATTAGATTCTATTGTACATGTTCGGCAAATTCGATTAGTGGGTAATTCATGTTCAAATTGGTAAGATTAATTAATCTGTATTTGAAACATCTGGAAGTGTAACTGAATATTTATGGTCTACCATATTTTCGATTATTTAACTTAGCGAAAACTGGAAATTAATAGATTGCGTGATGTGGTCAAGTTAGCAATATATGTGATGTTGTATTGAAATTGACAGGAGACAGTTAAATTATAAAAATTAAATAAAAAAGATCAAACCATGATGAAAAATATTTGGATTATTCCTTATTTTCGTCATCATTGTTATCAGAGCTGTCATCATTGTTATCAGAGCTGTCATCATTGTTATCAGTCGTATCGGTCGAATCAGATAGTGTGTTATTATTTCCTAAAATATCTGTAGCATTGCCGGCTATTGGAATTGTTGTTGATGTTTGATTATCTTTTGCCATTGATTTACCAATCATTCCGCCTAGTGAAGAAAGTATTCCTACAATTGCAACCATTATGAATATATATTTATAATTCATCGTTTTGTAGAACGTAAAAAATTACTTTTAAATATACCTCAAATATTTTCAATAACAAAATGGCTTATCTTATAAATATCTTATAAATCTAAATGAAAAGATCGATTGGGATTATTCTAATAAATGATTTTATTTCAGTTAATTTAGTTCAAAACTATACTGCAATTCAAAATTCTTTCCAACCTTATTAAAATTATTGGAGTTTTAAATATCACTCATACATGCTTGTCAAATTGTCATATTATAAATCTGCGCAATATGAAATATACTATATAACCTACATATAATAAAAATATAGTATAATTTTAGATAATAAATAAATTTAATAAATTATATAGTAAAATCGCATGAATAAAATCTACTTATTTGCAATCGCAAGTATTCTTGCAACAGCTTCTTTAATGGCGGGCACCTTTACATCTGCAGCAATAGCCCAAACCCCAACTACGCCAGGTAGTGAAATGGGTTCGACAACAGATCCAATGTCTTCAAACATGACCGCAACAGATGGAAATGTTA
>WHSX01000207.1 GCA_009379865.1 Candidatus Nitrosocosmicus sp. | reverse complement strand
TTTGGGACTGTTCATTAAATCCCTGTTCTGGAGCATTTTCGTTGTCATCTTGTTCATTTTCTTCTGGCAATGTAGTTTGGGACTGTTCATTAAATCCCTGTTCTGGAGCATTTTCGTTGTCATCTTGTTCGTCATCATTAGGAAGAGCGGTTTGGAGATCTTCATTAAATTCAAACTGTTGTAAACCGCTGGTTAGATTCTCCTGCGCGAAAACATAGTTTAATGTGTTCACACCGTAATTTTGGACGTTTGGAGAAACAGATGTGATCATTATTGTACCTAACAAAGTTACTAAAAGTAACCGAGATTTCAATACACTAGAGGACTCTTTACAACAGTTTATTGCTTTGGTAGTCAATATAGGATTAATTACCATTCGTATAAATTCATGCATATTTTTCATTTCATTTACCACTTAAATCACGCTTTATTTTCTTGCTACCGTCAAAAGGTAACCCAGTCTTATACTATTTTCTACAACATATGGATCTATAGCACGTAAGAAATCCTCTCTAAACAAATTGATTTGGTTAGCACTGGCCTGATTCTTTAATAGTTGAATAGTTTTAAGCAATGGACCATATTTTGTGCTCATAAACTCCCAAAAGTGACCAGGACTAAGAAGTGGAAATATTGCTGTTCCTCTTTCAAAGTAGATTCCCGATATTCCAGTTAATCTCTCTTTTACGACTTCAGGAATTCCCCAAAGTATTGGTGAGGGCGGTGCATCAGGATTTTTCGGTAGGTATTTACCATTTACTCTAAATATCGATCCAATGGCCAATTCGGGCGGCCATGTTGCGAAGCCTATTCTACCACCTTTCTTTGTTACACGAATCATTTCTTTACTGACAAGATCAGGTTGGGGTGCAAACATATGTCCAAAAGTTGAAAGAACAACATCAAAGGATTCATCTTCAAAAGGTAAGTTCTGGGCATTGCCCTCTTTCCACTCTATATCATCTAGTAACGCCATTTTCGCTTCTTCTGAAGCTATATCCAACAGTTCAGATGTTATATCGATTCCAGTTATTTTTGCACTCTTTCTCCTGGCAGTAATTGCAGTGTTACCATTACCGCATGCCACGTCAAGAACAGATTCTCCCGATTGAACATTCAGCAATCTGACCAAATGAGCAGAAATAGGGGGTAGCATTGTAGATATGCTACGGTAATCTCCCAGTTTCCAAACATTTTCGGCTTTTGTATTCAAGGATTTTTCTTTTTCACTCTCTTTATTTATTTGGCTCATATTTTGATATCACGATATCATATTATATATAGTTTTCTATTGTTGATAGCGTGATATCACTTATAAGACACGACAAGGTAAATAAAGATATGACGCGAAATTTGATAATTCGAGGCTTCGACGATGAGATTCATTCTCTATTAGGCAATCAATCAAAAAAGAAAGGTGTATCAATAAACTCGATTGTGAAGGACGCCGTAGATCAATGGCTAAAAAAGCAGGATGAAATTCCAAAAAGGCATCATCTACTTCTCTATGATAAAATAGAGTCTATCCAACGCCTAATTAAGTCATTAGATAAAATGGCTCGAGAAGATGAATGGTTCAAATGTTTTGTTCGTTCCTCAAATACTTCAATTACCGAAACATTGGAAAAACTAGATTGGTTTGACGGAACGATAGTGCAGTATAAACAATCTCTAAAAGATAAAATGGAACATATTACAGACATATTGCAAAATATATCGAAGAATTCCAATAACAAAGAAATATGCTTAGTGGATTTTCTCATTAACGATATTGCATCTTCTTCAATTTCTGAAGCAATTTCCCTTGAAAAACAATATGACAAGAATAGACTAGAGGGTCTGGTATTTTGTGCCTACGAGATGAATAATCTTTTCAATGCATCACCATCAGAAATGATAGAGATGTTTGAATCACATGATCAGGTATTTATCCTCAATGATGATCAAATATTCAAAATACATTTGACCAAAGAAAGTATACATAAATTGTTTTTAAGCTAGTTGTAAGATTATATGACAATATAAACAAAATGAACTAGTTTTAAAATTAATATGTGAGAATCAAGAAAGAGAGAAAGTTCTAGTCTAGTAGAGATCAAATTCCTTCATTCTCCTTGTATTAGGATAGCATTTCACAAATCATATTAATTCTGTGAAATTAGGTAACGTACACTATGCGGGTTCGGTGGGACGAGTGTGAAATTTCACACGAGTCGAGAAATATTTTAGAATAAATTACTATAAATAATATGATTATTACAATTGTATCGATCCATTGATTACTAACGTATCTACCTTGTTATTTAAAACACATAAAATTATCATAGCTTTGATTTAATAAAAAGAAAGTCACATTTGATAAATAGTCATTATGATAAACCAAATTCATGCATCATAATAGGGTCTCATTAGCGATGCTACAGAAGAGAGATATCAACTAATCAGCTAGACAAATTTATGGCATTAAACTACAGGTTATTTTATTTAACCGCTAGAATTACGATTGGAACGAACTTTGGCAAATAAAAAAACGAAATCAGCCCGTTTTGTTTGAAAGATTACTTATTTAAAATCCTATGAGTATTTACATACACAAAAAATACGGTCCAATGGATTAGCTTAAAGACCAATAATATACTGATTAAATCAATGGAAAAAAATAACATCATTCTAATAAATAACTTTGTGGTTGAAGATACTACCAAGCAACAAAAAGTAGTGGACATGCTTGAGGACGCTGCTAGGCAAATACTTGATAAACATGATGGTTTTATTTCAATGAGAATTCACAAGAGTTTGGATGGAACAAAAGTCATGAGTTACGTACAATGGGAAAACAAGGAATCGATTGAAAAGATGCTTAATGATCCAAGAGCCATAATATATATGAATGATATAGCAACAATGGCTAAAGTTGATAGAATCTTGTATGAATTAGTATATACTGAAGAAAAAAATATAGAACAATAATATGGAAAACAGAAAAAACCTTGTAATGCTTATTCGTAATTGACGGTGGATCTGAAATTATCCAAGATTTCCATACCAACTCAAATGAACATGATTAAATATAAAGAAAATTTGTTTGAAATCTAATATTCTGTCTATGTTCTTCTCGAGTGTGTATGCACAACTCTTCTCAGTTATTAAATGACATATTACATGGGCTTGTTCTTATATAATATATTATTTAAAATCGGTAGTGGCTAAAAATATAGTTAATAATGAACGTAATGTTCGATATAAAATAAATCCTATTTTTATTGACAGATGGTCTCCAAGGTCAATGACAGGAGAGAGCATAGACGACGAAACCTTGATGAGTATTTTTGAGGCTGCTAGGTGGGCACCATCTTCTTATAATAATCAGCCATGGAGATTTCTATATGCTAAAAAGAATTCTTCTATTTGGAATACATTCTTTAACTTGTTGCTTGAAGGTAATAAAGTCTGGGCAAAGAACGCTGCAGTATTGGTTGTAATTATATCAAGAAAAAATTTTGAACATAATGAAAAGCCTGTAATCACACATCAATTTGATGCTGGTGCTGCGTGGGAGAATTTAGCATTAGAAGCTAGTACAAGAGGAATTGTGACTCATGGCATGCAAGGCTTTGATTATGAAAAAGCCAGAGAACAACTAAGAATACCATCTACTTTTGATATTATGGCAATGATTGCTATGGCAATAAAAGGACCGCCAGAGAATCTACCACCTAAGTTGCAGGAAAAAGAGTATCCTAATGATAGAAAGGAATTAAGTGAAATAATAATAGAAGGGCTTTTCAGAAACAAGGTATAAAGGAATCGATATTCAAAATTTAAAAAATGAAAATGTAATTTTTGAACTCGCGATGATATGTTACTCTTTACAAACTCCAGGTTTTCCAGGAACCTCTCCTTTTGTTCCACCTTCACATCCTTTAACTACAATCTCATCCATTTCAATCACTTCTGATTCATCTACTTCTGTGTTAGAACTTAAGAACTGACCATTAAGCACTAACGGCTGTGCATTGTTTGGATAATCAGATGTAAAGATCTCATCTGGAAAACAATCTGTATCTGTTTCAGGATTGCACCCTGATTCTTCAGGAGTTGTGGGCACATAGGCGAACGTATCATTTGTAGGCAATATCAAATACATCAGGACTGCAAATGTGGCTATCATAGAAATTGAGGCATATGTTATTTTTCCCCTTTCGTGAAATTTAGCCGTTGTTTTATTTTTCATAGCTTTCATACCAAAAAAAATTATAGTGGTTCTCAAGTATCGCAATTAATTGGATACGATGTACCACTATCGTCATCTTCCACACCACAATTGTCGCCATTTATTATGATGGTCTCTCCGACATTAACATGAGTATCTTTAGCATCTGAATTTGGAATGGCAAAATCCGAGTTATGTTGATCAAGTGTCGCCCTCCTATCTGAATCTCCGCTGTCTTTTTTGAATTTTTCCATCTCTTCACCCAGGGCTACAGATGGAATGATGATTATGCCTAATGCTGAACCCATTATGAGAGCTGTCATTAAAAAGAGACAGCTCATCGTGGTTTTTCTTTTGTTGTATATGTTATGAGTTATTAATTTTCTCATACGTTTCGTATTCCAGAAAAAATATATTGGATTTGCTAACTAGATGCAATACTCTAATATTCTAATGGTTTTAGAATTAGAAGATAAATAACAATCTTCATTTTTCACATGTAAGGTGGCTTGTGTGCTACCATTACGAATGAACTAATATGGTTGCTATAAATAGGTAGCGGATTCGGTGGAAAGAATCACAGATCTGTGAGTAATTCAGGATTAATCACATTATTTTTACAATTGAAATCATAATAATTTCAAACTTTGACAATTATTTTAGGTTCCTTGTCATAAATTAAAAATCTTAGCGAAATGAGCTTGAGCGATTAAATATTTTAATTCAGTAAACGTTGTAAAACGATATCTTTTAGTCTTATTATAAAAGACTAAATACTATGCCCTTGAACAAGATACTATGACTCTCCGAATAAAATGTCAACAGTGTGATTTTAACCATATTTCAAATATCTACCGAGTGGGCGATCATAATTTCCATAAGAATTTTTCAAATCTAGAAAGTTGTCCTAGCTGTGGTTTTGTATCTAAATGTGTTGAATCGGAATATAATATTAATTAGTCAGAGTACATTTGTTGACTTAATAGGCTATGCGTATTGAACAATGGAAAAAAGTAAAGATCTAAAAGGATAAAGAAAATAGCGTAGGTGTAATGTTACTAATTTCTAGGATATCCAACTTTTTTCCTAGACGTGATTTTCAGTATTTTTTATAATTTACATGGCTATTCAAC
>WHSX01000206.1 GCA_009379865.1 Candidatus Nitrosocosmicus sp. | reverse complement strand
ACATCCTTATCAAATCGACAACAGAGTGGTATCATCAAGACGAGTGTTTGAATGCCGAAATATTTATCAAAAAATGGGGGACTCTAGTCGCTAACGCCATTAAAAATGGCAAAGAGGGTATTCGTATCATTGTAGAGACAAATAAATTTTTGAGGGAAAGACTTGATAACGCCTTAATAGTCTATGATAAAATTCTAGAAGATCTGTTTGATTTTCCCATTACTTCCAGGTATATTTACAAAAATAAAGATATAGAATCAATGACTCCCCAACAAGTTGCGATATTGAACTCAAATTGTGGGTACCAATTAGATGAATTAGTGGCCGGATAGCAGTAATATCATTTACTGTTCACAGTTATCAAAACAATCGTTCATCAGATATTATATTTCATTAAAAGAAGTATAATAAATGCAGGATAAAGTTCTCTTTGCAGATATTAGTATTTGCAAAGGCTTGTTGACCAAGACAATCTGTTCAAATGGCAATATACAGGATCGAAATAAATTTCTAGTTTGACAGTTTGGCAATGGTATTACCAAAATATTGTCATCTTTTGATCGCCATACAATAACTATACTCTCACTAAACAACCAACAAGATAAACCAATTTAAATTCAGAGGAAAATATTTGAGCTAAATCTACCTACTTTGAAGGCAGTCCAATATTATTATTTAACGCAATAAAATATTCGATAACATCAAGATTGAACCTAGTAATTAAAGATTACTAAACAGAGTACCCATTATAGAGATGTAAAAAAAGTAATATTAATACCAATTCACCAATACTAATTAATCAACAAGGACTTTAAAGTGATAGAGAAGGGGTATAAAAAGAAAGAAAAGGTTATCTCCAGAGTATACCATATTATCCATTCTAGAATACCTATGTATATCCTCAAAGGATACACCAATATCAAAATATCACATAATTAATAAATTGCCAGGAATTAAACAGCAGAGATCAGATAGGATCAACGATTTGATGGAAGAGTTAGAAATCAATGGATTCATTCAATCTATTAAGACACCCAATTCAACATTCTACAAAATAACTGAGAAAGGTGTAGAAGCATATCATAAATGGATAAAATCTTTTCTAGATTTTTCCAGATCGGTTAATAAATTGGATCCGAATTTTGATTAAGGTTTAAGTGCTAAGAGAATATCATCAAACTGAATTTATGATACCCGGTTTTTCGATTATTATTAGGTAGCCTATTGATTTGTTAGTATAATTTTTAGCGTAATCCATTGCATCAGTTGTTATTTCATTTCCAGCCAATAACGCCAGTCCAATATATTTATTTGTAAACTTTGAATACTCTAATACTGATCTTATGAACAGCTTGATTTCATTAGTATCAATTCTATTAGGATTGGTAACTATCCTTCCAATTACAGCGCCATATTCATTGAGTTTATTTACGACAAGATCATTATCATCACCGCCATTTTTAGATCTAATCTTATCACCATCGATCAAAATATCAAACACAGTATCCTCAGAAATTCTCTGGTCAAAGAATGTGTCAATATTATCTTTATTTTTGGAAATATATTTTTCAATGGGTTCCCCAATTTCACCAATATTCTCAATAATGGAAAAGAGGAGAGCTTTTTTATCAAGATTTGAAAGACCAATGCTGATTAATGATCCAATTGAGTTTTTTTCAAAAACATAAGCCCAATTATCAAGTTTATTTCGAGTATTTAGAATGACTCTTAACAAGAATACGATAATTCCTATGGCTACAAAAGCTATTAATGAGAGAACAATATCATATTCATCTTCAGGTAAAAATTTAATATATCCTTTTACGGCTGCTGTATCTATAAAAACTAATAATGCAAAGGCCACTAAGACTGAGAGTAATACATAGAGAATACGCTCTATGGAGCGAATCGAAGATACAGCTTTTTGTGAGTATGTAGTTATCAAAGTGGGAGAAAATGAATTCAGATCTGAACTTTCTTGTTTGTCGAAATTTTTCATTAACTAGGACATTAATTGTTTAAAGAAAGTATATAAATTAAATAGTAACTATATTACAGTAGTGAGATTATTAACAATACTTCGATGCCATACGGCTTGGGCCAATCATATCAGTTTTAGGACATAAAGTAATAATTTTGTTCGGAATATCTGAAGTAGGTCTTGAAATACACTACGAATGCTGCCTGTAATTACATGTAATTTTTTTTTCAAACAACTCGAGGATAATAGTAACACTACAAGATATATTCAATGCGTATACGATCTATCAATCATAACTCGATGCCATCGTAGTCCTACTACCTATTAAAGTATTAGAAGATTATAACAAAACGAGGATGATAATTCATCGTTTGACATTACAATCAAGATGTTTTATCCTCTCAGCTTAAAAGACTGAAATTATGTAGGTAGAATTTTCTTGAAAACATAAATTCCTTTTGAATAATTGGAGAAATTAGAACCAATTGATTTCGTGTGGGAGTGGGTAAACTAAATCAGAATAAATAGATTTAATTACAGATTTTATAAATGTTCAATAAAACCATGTCCTTAATTTGTCTCGATCATGAAAAGGACTTTTCAAAAAAGGAAAATATAAGGCAAATAATTCCTATTCAGCAAATAATTTAAAGTCAATTCACGTATTGTATTATACTTTTATAAAAGATTGTAGGCTTTGGTGCAATCCAATAAAGGTCTTGAGGTAGCATAACAGATCTCAATACCAAGACCCAATACCTACAAATACAAATTGTGTTTGCATTTTCATATTAGGGTTTTTTTACAATGTTATATTGCGTGTAAATTACCCTTCATTTTTGATAGAAACAGGACGCTATTCAAAGTTGATCACATTTAGATATTTGTAATTATGTATAATACACCCTAATATCACAAATCAGGATCACTGGGATAATCATTGTATTACCAAGACAGAATCTCTCTTGAATAATGTTGCTTATACGAAGAAATTGGCTTGTAAATTTTTGGATTGAATTTTGTTTCCTTTTTAGGGTGTATTTAGACTAATCGATGGAGCAACGAAAGATCATTTTAATATGCCTAGGAGAATTCTATCTAGATAGCTACAATAATAGGATGGAAATTTGATGATCTTGAATGAAACAAAATTTAGATATAAATATTGAAGTTAGGAGGGATAGGTAAGAATATTCACATCCTCGCTGATGTCCTGTTAGGCATAATCCGTAATAACTTTGGAGATGATAAAGGCGATACAAATATGCATAATCTTAATATGACTTTTAGGGGTTTCAATCAAGGTGAATTATGTAATGTCAATCAAGGCGATAGATGAACGCTTTAGATGATTTAGACAATCCAATGAATGATTCCAAAAAGAATATCATATGTTATTTAGGATTCATGAAGTAAATTCCGATGAGCGAAGGTAACGCTGACATTCTTCAATAATGGCTTCAGGATGGACATTTCCATACGATTCTAAATATTATAAATTTGGCAATTAGGTTGCTCATTTTAGTATAATAAATTCACTAGTCAAGCCAAAGTCAAAACAATCATACGAAATCCAAGATGGAAAAATAACAAAGGTTAATCCACAAAGTTCCGATAATCTTGGTAACCCAGAAGCAATAGAAAAAGATAAATTTATTCTTGATGCAAGAGAGCTTAAAGAATCGGATAAAATATTTGAGAAGTATAATTCACTACTTATTTGAAACTTGATTAGATAGGAATCTTTTATTGGTTTAAAGTATTCATTCTTTTAGAGTCAGTCAATCATTTTTGGATTTTTCACCCAAAGAGTTATAGAATTTTGATTCCAAATTAACATACCGTACATATACTCAAAATACTCCTCGGATCGGGCTCGTATTATATCCGCTACTCAAACTTTCTCGGGCTTATACTAGAAATAATATTATAGTAAAGGGTTTGTCAGCTTAAATAAGTAAAATCCAAGTATTTAAAAGGAAATTAGGCTCTCCATCCCATCTAATGGCCAGTAATTTCTTTGTATTGTTTAAATTCTATTGGTCTAGACACTAAATCTTGTATTTTAGATCTCAACTCTACTGATTCTTGACTCCGGTAATGTTTGTCGTAAGAATCTTTGCAATCCCAGACTTCATCAAACAATAATTCATTTGGATTTTCTATTGATGAATTAAACGTATAGATCAAGTTACCTTCCCTTTTTCTAGGCGGATTGACTAGGGGAACTAGAAGGTCTAATAGCTCTTGCTTCTTCCCTTGTTTCGCATTAATCAATACTATTACTCTTATCTGAAAACTTTCAATGTTCGATTGCATTTGCATAAAATATTTCATATAAAGTAATAAACTTTTCCGTATGATTGTAAGGAGGTAAAATCAAAAATACTTTGATACTGCATTCTGATCAACACCAACCAAAACTATGAAATAAGTAAATCTCTTAGGAGAGAATATCATTATCGAAGCAGGTAATATTTAAATTTGAGCGTCTAATGTGCACCTATTTTTCAAAAACTAAATATGAAAAAGCGTCGCTGGGTGATACTAAATACATCATATGGTGAAAAAGAATATCAATAAGAATCCATTTAGGAAACTTCGAAGCAGACAAAGTCACTTGAAAGATGGTTTAGGTATGCGAACATATCTTGTGAATATAAAAACCTACCCTATATTGACAGCCGTTCGATAAATCCATGTTTTATCGGCATCTCTTTACCTTCAATATATTTCTAGAAATAGCCCGATAGGTAAGATGTTGATAATTCTTTTGTTTGATAGCTAGAAACTTATCAGGGTAGTAGTCAAATTGCAGAATAGGAAGACCCACTTATAATACGAACTAGAACCTCATTGCACTTATCCTAATTATTGTCCTTTAAGTGTGTCTAACCGTTCATAAAATATCAATGACAAACCATGATCGAGTGATATTTGGTAAACTCAAAAAAATTAGGTCTTACGAGACAAATGTAATTCGAACGATATCAAAAATAAATATGCATCGTTGGTAAATACATCCATTATAGTGCAATAGGAAATAAAACAAGTTGATCTAATGGATTGCCGTAATGTGCCAAGTATTTGGAGTTGGATTTAAGCCCGATTTCGGCTGTGCTATAGAGTCATTATATTCCAGAGCATCATTTGTGGTAACATTGTTGATCATTCAATCCTTGATAAGTTGATCAAAGTGAGAACTTTCGTTCTGTGCGAAAACATCTCCGGCGTGATTGTTGTAATGGCTCTTGTTGTTGTAGCAACAATTGCGATCACAATAAATATAATATTCAACATAACATTCATTTGATTGGATTTATCGCTTTTTATGTATATGAGGCTGGGTCATAATTCCTAACAAATATAGCTGGTCTTATAGTGTATCA
>WHSX01000205.1 GCA_009379865.1 Candidatus Nitrosocosmicus sp. | reverse complement strand
ATAGTATCATTTCCCATCAGGTGGGATCTCACCTATCAACATGTATTATTGTTCTGTTTAATCAATATAATCGTTAGTAAAATGATAACAAGTTCCAACAAGAATGAAATTGTCAAAACATGGATTTCGGGACAAAATAGCGTTACTCTAATTATAGAACGCAAATTGGCAGAAGAATATGATCTATTAGATCCACAACACGTCATATTAGAAAGAAAACCTGAAGGTATACTAATAAAAAAACTGGTGATATCCTAAGATGCCCTCTATGAGCAAAAATTCAGTCTGGATGACCGAATTCAAACCCCGATTCCAGACTGAACAAATTACCATGATGTCACTTATCCTTTACTTTCCTGTAGGTATTAAATTAACTAAATGACATCATCATTTAATATTAAACCAAATGAAGAATTAAGTTTTTCGCAAGGAAATCAGGAAATAGAAATACCTCGGAACACAAAAATTTATCAAAACAAGGAAGAAGTTTTAATAATTCGTTTTGACAATGCATATTTCCTTTTCTTAGAACAAGAGATTAGGGATCCGTATTTTATGGAGCCGAATATTTAACGTGAAAAGTATAGACGGGTGTAATAAAAGCAAGAGTCTCGATTTTTATCTAGATCCTTCAATACTCGATTTAAAGATAGTTAAACGGATAGCTATCCAAAAATCACCAAATTCGCTTATACTTGAAGTAAATAATCAAACTATTAGTCAGACAATATTTCTTGATGACTTCACAAATAAGACTATACTACCTCTTAAAAAACAACTTGACTGGATAATACCAGATTTACAAAGTGAAGAAAGGAAAAAAATTACAAACTCGATTATTACATGCATAAATAAGAACATTGATGAAATTGTTGAACTCTCTAAACAAGATAATTCAAACGATAGAGCGTCAGATGAGAACAGTAAGGTAGCTAATTTAATATCTTTAACATTAAAACCTGAGAATATTGAAAAACTATTCAAAGATCAATACTGTAAACCATACGTTGCAGTTAGACTAGATGTATCAAAACAATTAGAAATATTGCCAATAAACAGCACAAGATTTAAACACTACCTATCAAATCTATATTGCAAGAATTTCGGTTCATACATTGGCGATGGTTCATTAAATACCGTAGTAACAAATTTAGCTGGAAAAGCTCAATTTAGCGACGGGATTATACCGTTACATCTTAGAGTAGCTTGGGGTTCTAAAACTAACAGATCTAAAGAAGATTGTATATATTTTGATATGTGTGATATACAGGGAAGAATTATAGAGAATTCGAAAGATGGTTGGAGAATAATTGATGGCAGTAATGACAATATGCCTATTCTTTTTAGAAGGTATAATCAACTGCCCTTAATCGATCCTGACAGAAACTATCCACCTGACATTTTTGATCAACTGCTAAACCTCACAAATGTTAAAGATCCAAAACAGAGGCATCTGATCAAGGTATACATCATTTCAACTTTGATTCCCGAAATTGACCATGTCATTTTGACAACCTATGGACCAAAGGGTGCTGCTAAGAGTTTTCTATTAAAATTAATAAAGAAACTAATAGACCCTACAAGTCCATTGCTGCTAACATTACACAGGAACATAGATCAATTCATACAACAAGTAAATCATAATTACCTTAATTATTATGATAATATAAAATACATACCTTATTGGTCATCCGAGGAGATATGTAAATCTGTTACCGGGGTAGGTCATACCAAAAGACAGCTTTTTACCGATGATGAAGACATTGTATACGAACACAAAAGGTGCTTGGGTCTTAATGGTATCAATGTGGCATTAACTGAATCAGATGCACTGGACAGAAGTTTGTTTATAGAATTAGAAGAAATAGATGAAGATGTAAGGAAGAAGGAAAATGACTTATGGACAGGATTTGAAAAGATCAAACCTCAAGTACTTGGTTATATTTTTGATATTTTGTCAAAGGCCATTGAAATCAAGTCAACCCTTAAACTAGAAAAACTTCCGAGGATGGCTGATTTTGCAGAATGGGGAGAATCTATATCCCAGGCCATAGGTTATCCACCAAATTCCTTTTTAGAAGTATATGCAGAAAACAGAAACGAGCAAAATATTATAGCCGTCAACGAAAACCGTGTCGGTTCTCTGCTCCTAAAGTATATTCAAGACCTTGAAGGAAAACTTGGACCCTTAACTAATATTCTGTTCGAGCCACAAGAACTGTATAATGAATTAACAGATTTTGCAGAAACCAAAGATATAGGAATAGCAGATCGTCAATTTCCTAAAAATGCAGCCAGTCTGGTAAAGAAGATCAAGACTATTGTTACAAATCTAAAAGCAGCATACGGAATTACTGTAACGATTGGAAGAAATACCACAACTAACACTTCTGTTATTACGATTTGCAGGAAAGAGTCAAAGGCAGTTACTAAAGATAAAAATTCTTCCGGAGGCTCGGAGGCTTCGGAGTCAAATAACACCATTTCTACGAAACCAGAAAATAACGAAAATTCTAATTCTGTAATAAATGACGATAATACAGACTGTGGTAATTCAAAGAACTATGATGAAGACAAAAATATAGGAGATCGAAATGACCATTAGCCAAACAGGATATTGTAACTCCAAATCAATAAACGAAATAGATAACTGGATAGCCTATGACTTTGAATGGAGTGTAATAAAAAATTATGAAAAATTCAGATTACGTAAAATGGATAAAAACACATCCGGTGCTTCCGTGCCTCCGGTTTTTGGTAATGATGAAGAATATAATGAAATAGTCACTTTTGCGTTTGAAGACCATAATGGCAATAAAGGCTCTTTAGATATCACAGATTTTCCTTCGACAAAGTCATTTCTACAAGCAATAAAGGAAAAACTGCTGCAATACCAATACTGTTTCGCATGGGGTTCAAAAGCTGTTGTTAGAAAAAATATTAAGACGGGACAACTCGAAGGAATAAAAGGTGATCTTGTTGTTTTGGATTCTAATTTCAAATCGAATAAAATTCCTACTATAGTAGCATACGATAAATATTCTTCTGTTCCCTATCTTAAAAAAGATATTTTTGCAACTAGCAAAAGCCAATTAATAGCTGATGTGGATTTACTTAAAATATTTGCAAAGCCCCTAGTAAGGACATCCATTTTTAAAAACAGATACAAGAGTCTTCATTTAGAAAATGTCAGCAAAGGAATATTCGGTTATGGTAAACTAGACAACAAAACAGGCGCAAAACTTGATGAAATGTCCGTAGATGAAAGAAAGTCCTATTGTTTGAACGATGCCCATCTTGTTGCTGAGCTTATAAGAGTAAAAAATGGTGATGTATTGAAAATAATGAAAGTAATAGCCTTGCATACTGGACTGACCTTTGAAGAGGTATGTCACAAAGGAATGCCAGGCATATGGAAGAAGATTATCGATAAATCCATATCCAAAAAAATTAAAATTGTAGGGTATGGAAATATACCATCCGTTCTACGGAAATTATATTCAAATAATACACGTTATGCAAGTTATGCTGATTTCTTTGATGAAGATGAATTTGACCAGGATTATGATGAGGAAGAACTTTTAGAATACAGAGAAAACTCCTACGATCAGTATGTGGATTTATTGGAACAAAGGACTAGAAACAAAAATTCAGATACTGCTGTAGATGATTATTCTGACGTCACAGAGTCCAACAAAAATGTAAATAGTAATGAAAAACATCTAGTGAAAAGCAAATACAAAGGTGGTTTAGTCCTTACCCCATTAAGAGGGCTCCATCTTGAAGTTCATTTGTATGACATTACAAGCCTTTATCCCACATTGATAATAAATAATAATATCTCTCCTGAAACAGTAAATTGTTCTGGTCATAAGAATAATTCTAAAGCAAAGTTGCTTTTCGATAAAGATTCTAAGTTAGAATTTTTGCATAATAAAACCAATGGTGGTATGTATTGGACATGTCCTCGAAAAGGACTGTTTTCTAGTAAACTCGAAGACTTAACCAAGATTCGAGTACAATATAAAAAAGACGGTAAAATCTTAGAAAGTACCGCTATCAAAGCAATAATTAATTCAGGATATGGAGTATTTGGGAACCCCAATTTCAAATACTATGATCCAGCGGTTGCCGAGTTAGTTACTGCATTAGGTAGGCAGACATTATTAGGAATGCAAAAAATTGCTAAAGAATTAGATTTCAAACTTCTCTATGGAGATACTGACTCATTGTTTGTAAATGGAGTTATTAATAAAGAGGACACTTCCAAGTTTATTGGCATCTGTAAAACCAAACTAAATGTTGAAGTAAACCACGAGATAACTTTTAGAAAACTGATTCTGGTATCTAAAAAACACTATGTTGGATTTCCGTCAGATGATGATAACAAGGATCCTATTATTAGAGGAATGGAAGCAATAAAATCAGACAGGCCGGAATTTATACAAACGACATTCAGAGAAATGGTACAAGATATCAAAAATGATATCAATCCAATTCCAAAACTTAGGCAGAGTTTAGATGAATTAGATAGAAGACAAGTTCCAAAGGAAAGATTGGCCATATCCTTAGTTTTGGCTAAGAATCCAGAGGATTATACTCATGATGATAAACAAAAAAGACTAGGAACAAAATTAGGACTAAAGAAGGGGGACACACTTACATACTACAAATGTGATAAACAGGAACTAACTCATGACACTCGTGGGAAAGAGAAAACTAGAACGGTAAGTGAATCAGATGATCCAGATGATATAAGTTACGCAAAGTATAAAGAAATGCTACTTAATTCTGTTAACGACGTCATTGAAATTCTTGGATATAGTGTGGAAAAGGACCTGTTGTCTAAGAAGAAATTTAGTGATTCTTCTAAATAGCAACTGGTGGATATATTTATGCTAAACCTTAGTTCGGATAGTTATATCGTTAATAGAAAGCAGAAAGTTACAGAGGGTATAGACATTCTACTGAATTTATTTTCTACAGTAAAACAACAACGCCTTTTTCCTAGGAAAATAATGACTTTATCTACTAAACGTCAGGTAACAGTGTATTCTATTGAGGAAATGATAGAAAAGTTTGCTTTAGCTGATTATAAAGATTGTAGAATCAACGCGTATCCAGCCTTCCTAAATGCAGCAGAAGAAAGAGACTATGAGAATGGAGTCAACCTAGACATTTTTGCCCCTAATATACTATTTTTGGATATCGATCTAAATGATTTTCCTCTATGACAGAATTGGATAAGACACTTTATAAAATCAAAAAACATATATCCAAAATATTACCAGGTTCAGAACCTTTGACAGTATGGTCAGGTCGTGGATATCACATCATAATTCCTGTTAAGGCAAGCGAAGCTTTAGAACACTATGAAGATTTTAGCGGGTTAACAGAGAAACCATCTGAAGAATTTTTAAGGTTTGC
>WHSX01000204.1 GCA_009379865.1 Candidatus Nitrosocosmicus sp. | reverse complement strand
TACTCGCATTGCAAAAGGAGACCTCAAAGATGAAATTACCAAGTTAAAGAGCCAAATGGCAAGGACCTCCTCGTTTATGGTGGTGCCTCATTCGATTCTTCCTTGATTAAAGAAACCCTAATTGACGAATTTTATTTGTTAGTTGTTCCTCTTATGATGGGAAAAGGAAGGACTATCTTCAAAGATCTAAAAGAGATCCAAAAACTTACATTGATCGAATCAAAGCGGTTTGACTGTGGTCTGGTTTTGCTCCACTATGAGGTAAAGAAAAACTAAAAGTAAGATATATGAATAAATGATTGGAAAAGTCAGTTGGTTATTTTTTTTATATTATTCCATTTACCAACCTGTCACATAAAGATATCCAGACGGACTAGCTTCTAAATCATCCTTCCTTCAAAAACCTGATCCACTTTCTATCTTATTATATCTATGAACTATCATCTCCACCGCCGAATTAATGATAAAAACATCAGATTCGATTGTCGCCCTATATTTGAAATTGCATACAGAAATAGATTCCCTGTTTTTATAACAAGGCTTCGAATCCCACCCTCATTTATTATGAGCTAAAGTTTAACATGTAAACAAATCCATAAAATCCTCTTTGGAGTGTTTTTGGGGCTTTAATTTAATATTCTTACAAAAATACTTTGGATTATTCTTTTTTATCCTCATCTTTAGAAATTTCTTTTTTGATTGATTTGAGTATTTTTTTATCATCCTCCTCGGCGCTTTTTTCGGATTTTCCCACTATATTTGCTTCCTCATATGCAAATTCATTTTCCCCACTGTCGTTAATTGATGACATATCAATGACTCTTAATAAGAAAGATATATTTTTTCATTTGTTTTGTCACTCAAATTTAAATACAATATAGTAGTCTGGCAGTTTGGCTACTTTCCCTATTTATCTGTATTTAGCGTTATCGAGGTCTTTTGATTGTATACTGTAGACCTTCAGGTTTCTAAAGAATTTAGTTGTCACATGTTTTTCAAGTTCACTCTATTTTGTAAGCATATCTTTGAATCTTACCTTCACGTTAACATAGCGTCATTAAACTCGTTGATGAAAATCCACGTTTGAAAGACGCAGATTCGAATCCCACTCTCATTTAACATAATGAAAAAATTTGTACTTAATGAATAATTTCACATCTTTTGGAAACACTCGTTGCAAATACACTCTGGTTCTTATCTACTCCATCTGCAGTTTCACATGTTGCACAACATTTTAGACAGTGCATCAATCTAGTGTCAACATAACCATAATCACGTGTGCTTAGCGTTATAGCATTTGTGAATTGGATAATTCTAGTGTTAATGGCAGCTGCGGCCTCTGTATGAATATGTGCTTCATTTAGAGCAATTCATTTCTATCTAATGGTTAGTCCACAACTAGGTAATCTAGATTAAATATCAAGAGTGCTGTACTATTTGACATAAACACACCTTGCATTCCTATTAGAATATTTTTTTACATCGTCTGGTGCTAGGAAATACAATGTCTAAACAAAAGTCGGGAAAATTCGGGAACATCCGAAACTTCTATTTGATCATTATGTGAATTACCACTATTTGTATACTATAGAAGAAAACTAACTTTTGTCATCTTCTATCGTAGCAAATTCATCTTAGCCTTAACTAATGGTAAATACAAATGGTTTAGTGACGTTACCTGGCTGCATATTCTCTGTTAGGTAATAAACAGCGGCGGTCGCTGGAGTTTTCCCGGCCTTGATTGCTTGATATAGTGTTCCTGGAACTGGACCGGCCACCGTAACCTCTTCTCCTTGGATTAATTCGAATGGGGTTGAAGTAGCGGTGCAGCCTTGGAATTTATCCGGTCTTATAGCCACATTTGCCATAAAGAATGCAGTTAAAGGTGAATCGCAACACCCAGCAGGTAACATTATTGTGTCTGGTGAATTATTAACTACTGTCGCTATTAGTTCAAAAGCGTTGTCCGCCTTTACATTTGATGGTGAGGGATGAATGTTTATCAGGTCTAAGCCGATACTTGTCGTATTTGAGGTTGAGTTGGTTGTGGGATATGGGGAGTATGCATATCGATCTTAGCCTAGGGAAACAAATAGGATAGTAATAGTGATTAGTATCGCTATTAAGGGTAATATGATATCTTGTTTAAGTTTGCCGTTAGCTGATGGCTTCTCGTTCTTCTTCTTAGTTGGCTGTTTTATATTCATTACCCATACTAATGTCTGGACCTATTTTCCCTTATCTGGATCGCTAATTACTTTACCTACAAAAAAAATAAAATTACTTCACTAATCATAGTAATGATAATGGCCTGACAAGGTTAATCTCATTTAGATGTTGTGGGAGGTTAATTAGATAGGCATGAAGGGTTTCCTGTGGCTTCCCATCCCTTGCACTTTTGACCGGAGTTAGATAAGCCCAGTCCACGATAATCATAATTTAGGTAATGGAATTCAGTCTGGCTCACAATCATTTGCATAAAATTCTGTCTCATGACCTGAGAATTGAGGTGCTCCTTTAACGGAAAATGAATGACCTGATGGAATTACAAAAACATGCAGCTTTGTCAGGGATGATGATACTTAGATGATGACCTTTAACCCCTCAACCAAAGTACGCATTTTATCTAGAAGTATACAAATAATTTACTCTTTCGAGTCTTTACTTTGATAATAAACTGCTTCTATTAACAATTTTACCGTTGTTGAGTATCATTTCAATATTTTTCATATTGCCGATATTCTCAACTGGGTTTGATGAAAGCACTATTAGATCGGCCTGTTTTCCCTTTTCAATCGTTCCCGTAGAATTTGATATTCCCAACGCTTCTGCACCATTTTTGGTAGCAATCTGAATAATACTTGATGTAGGTATTCCGGCGTTTCCAAGCAATTCCAGTTCATGTTGAAGGCTCTTTCCAGGGGCTAGGTCAAAGTTCGGTATATCAGTACCGGCCAGAAGCTTTACTGCATTATCATGCATTTTTTTTGTTAGCTGCAAGACTTTGGGCCATATATGTTGACCGTTTGTTGGACTATCCTTTACCATTGATTCATAGACGCTTAATGTAGGATCGACATATACATTATTTTTTACAAGAGATTCTATCATTTCAGTTATTTCTTTACCATTGACGTCGACTAGTTCTAGCCAAACGAAATGATCAAAAGGACCATCACCATATTTCACAAAAGTTTCCCTATTCTGAGATGATAGTAAATAGGGACTTACTGGTACTCCATGAGTTAGGAAATCAATTTTGTCGTTAGCTGCTTCTGTCCAACTTGTCAAATATAGATGACCAATTACTTTGAGCCCGAGTGAGTGAGCTTTATCAATTGCCTCTTTCACTAAATCAGGTGTCAAACCAACATATAATTTGATAAAATCAACTCCTGCTTTTGATTGATTGTTAATCTCTTCGTTAACTTCTGAGACTAAATTAACTTTCTTTTCTACAAAAGGTATTGAAATATTAGGTGAATTTAATAACCTTCCAGCGGTAAATATTTGGGGTCCCATTACTTTTTCAGAGGACACATTATTTTTCAAGCCCACAGATAACTCGGTGGGACCACCAGGATTCCTGATGGTTGTAATTCCAAAAGCCAAAAGCCTTTGCAATATCTCTTCTGAGTATGTTTGGTTGAAAGAGTTCTTCTTAACTCCTGCTACATGTGCATGCATATCAAATAAACCTGGGACAATATATTTACCAGAAAGATCGATTAGAATAGAATTGGGATATTTTTTATAAAAATAATGTTTGTTAAGACTATCTTTATCGATTACTTCTATAATCGTATTTTCACTCGTGACTATTGTGGTGTTAGATCTTAATTTTGAGTTACCATCAATAATATTAGTATTGTATAAAATTAATAGGTTATGCGAATGGTTTGTATCATTTTGTGTGGATTTTGTTTTATTTGACTGTGGAGCTGGTAGTTCTAATAAGGATACTTTTAATAAACTATTAGTATTGGAGGATCCGATTGGTTCTGCTTTCACAAAACTAAAGACGTTGAAAATACAATAACCTAGGGAAAAAATTATGATGATGATTATTGAGTTTGTTAGGATCTTTTTATAGCGACATGTCAGAAATTTTAACATAATAATAAATTAACACTCCGATTATAATGAATAATTTTTAGTTCTTATAAATGTCTTATTTTATAATTAGTGATGATTGTTTTTTGTTTTTTTTATAAGTTGCTTAAATAAATAATTACTGATCCAATTGAGATAGAATTTTTAGACTTTGAATGCATGAATTAGAGATTTTGCAACCTGTTACTAGTGTTCTATCTGATAAAGTAGGAAGGAAATTTCTTATTTTTCTTTGAACGTTCATACAATGTATTGGAATATGGACATATTTTATTCGAGTTTTTTGGTAGTATTATGGAATGCATCTATTAGGATTTGGAACTGGTTTAGTAATTCTCGCTTTACTAGGTACGATAAGTGATATGGTGCATCTCAGCTGGTGAGCAACATCGCTAAATGTTTAAAGTTTTTGGAGATCTATGAGATTTGTTACTGGGACGATCGGAATAAGATATACCTCTGATTTATTTAATATATTTATTGCATCTCGGATAGTTGTATGAATTGAATTGGTTACTGGAATCTTTGTCATATTCTAAATGAAAATAACTAAACCATGATCTTTTCCTTAACTCTTGACACTTACAAAATCAACATTTGTATTAGAACCCTACTACCACTAGGAACTTAATCCCATGGATTAGAACAGTGACCGAAAAACTATATGTTGTCCATATATTTAAAAAACTAATAAAAATCATATGAATAAGAAATTAATTGTGCTGTTCCAATCCTACTATTTCGCATTAACTTCAGAAGATGTACAAATTTCTAAGAATAAAGCGTTAAGACATTGATGGACTTTCCATTCACCAGTGTATTAAAGCTATAACCAGATTATGTGATTCTGTTGCTAAATCAATAAAAAACTAGCTATATTTTTGGTTAATTTTTATATTATTTGGCATACTACAGAGGTTATGCCTGAACAACAAAAGATAGATGAGACAATAGAGACTGCAAAGAGCTTAAATAAGAAGAAATTATCAAATATTGACCAATCTTCTACATCTTTGGAAAACCAACAAAATTCTGCTTCGGAAGTGGGCTCAGAGGAGGAGGAGGATGCCGCTAGTATTTTAGAAACACAAGATGATGAGTTAAAAGCGTAATCAAATTACTGCTTGGTTAGAATATCAAATCAAGGTATCAGAATGGACTAGTGTCCAGAATAGAATAGATTGCTCTTTTAAAGTTTCATAATTATAAATGATAATGAAAGGTAGATGTGATGAATGTGGTATGGAAAATGTAGAAGTAATGAATATAAAAAAGAACAACAAAGGTGAAAACACTACTTTGTGTAATCAATGTAGACCTGCTGATGGGGCGTATGCGTATTAAGAATTCA
>WHSX01000203.1 GCA_009379865.1 Candidatus Nitrosocosmicus sp. | reverse complement strand
GTGCCAAAGCAATTGGTGATGATAGTGCCCCCATAAATATTATCGAGTTTGGTGACTATCAATGTCCATTTTGTGCTAGGTTCAATCAAGAAACTAAGGATGAACTTGTTTCAAAATATGTTGATACAGGGATAGTAAGATTTGGATTTAAAGATCTAGTCATCAACGACTTACCCAAGGATAAACTATCTACGCTAGGCGCAGAGGCCTCTTATTGTGCAGCTGAGCAGGACAAGTATTGGGATTATCATGATGAGGTTTATAGAAATTCAAGAGGTGAAAACACTGGTTGGATTAGTACTGATAGCCTTGTAGGATTTGCCAAAAATGTACACATGCCAAACATTTCGCAGTTCACAGATTGCTTGAATTCACATAAATTCAATCAACTCGTGGTACAAAATGATATATTCGCTAAAGGTCTCGGGCTTGCAAGTACCCCTACCTTCCTTATTCTTAAGGATAATTCAACAAAAATAGCGGCCTTGGATGGTGCTCAACCGATAAAAGTCTTTGATGATGTAATTGCTCAAATTTTGAATAATACCCTATAACCTTTTTTTATTTATTTTGATGAGCATTGCTTGCCGACTCCCTTGGTCATATTATGGATTATGATAAATATGGATATCTTTTTACAATTCCAATTACCGTATCAAGTTCCTGAATATTCCTATCTAATAATTAATAATAATGTCTTATATATTCGAGGTCGAGTAAAAAAATAATCGTGGTTTAAGAAATAGATATGAAAAATCAAACTGATGCTATTAATGCTATTAGCTATGAAGTAGTATTTAGCAAAAATATTACCCTTGTAGACTACTGCCCATAAATCAGTTTCATTTCTAAAACCAACAAACCTCCTAGTTGAAATCTTGATTTTAGCATACTTACGTTTTCAAATATTTTTGTTTAATGTATTCTAATTTGTCCAATGATATAGGCTTTGTCAAAACTTCCTTGACTCCTATTTCCAAAAAATCATCAATCTGTTCTGATTTGAAGACTGATGCTGTAAAAATAATTATTTTCTGTTTTTCAATTCGTTGTCTTTTGAGTTCATTGAGTATATCTATACCCGTATAGCTTGGAATGGCTATGTCAAGTAATATTAGGTCAAATTTTTGATTTTCGATCTCTGAAAGCCCTAACCGGCCTTCATTCACTATTTTGCATTCAATATTTTCAAATTCAAAAAAATCCTTCACAGCTTCGGTTATACTTTCATTGTCATCAATAATCAATACTTTCATAGTCAGCAAGGAACATTTCATATTTTTCATATTAATACTTTCTTCGGATTAATACGAATTAAGGGAAAACTTGAATGAAGCGCCATTTCGATAGGAAGAATCAATCCAAATTTTACCTCCGTGAGATTCTATTATACCTTTACATATTGCTAACCCTAATCCAGTTCCACCAAATTTTCTTCTAAGGCCCGTATCTATTTGGTAAAATTTCTTAAATAGTCCATCTATGTTTTCTGGTTGGATCCCAATACCATTATCTTCGACGGTAAATATGACTGATCTGGAATGCTTATTGTCATTATCCTTAAAGCTCATTTTGCTAGTACTTACATCTTCTTCATCTACTCGGATGGTAATTTCCCCACCTTGTTCAGGAACGTGATCAACTGCATTGTTTACCAAGTTGAACAATACTTGACTAATTCTTACCGGGTCGCAAAACATACTCCCGGTTGCATTAACAATTGAAATAAACATTATATTTTTATCTTTCATTAATGGGGATAATCCCGACATGTTGTTCTCCACGAAATCAACGATATTGGTAATCTCCTTGTTGATGGGAAAACTATTCAATTCTAACTTATACACAGTAAAAATGTCATCTATGATGGTCTCTAACTTTAAAATGTTCCTATGCATAATAGTGAGTGCTTTCCTTTGGAATTCGTTTAGATTTTCCGATTTATTTCCTTTTTGCATCATTTCGATATACAACTTCATGGGAGTAATGGGAGTCTTAAGTTCGTGACTTATCATTGAAAGAAATTCTTCCTTGGCTCTATTTGATATCCTCAATTCGTTATTAATTGAGTTGACTTGAAATTCTTTTGTTCTTAACTCTTCATTAGCCCGTTCAAGGTCTCTAGTCCTTTCTCTAACCTTGCGAATCAAATTCTTCTTAGAACTCTCAATATTTCTTCTCATTACCTCAAGACTGATAGAAAGATCTTTTACCTCGTTTAATCCCTCGACCATTATTTCCTTACTAAAATTGTCTTTACTTAATTCTAAAGCTGAGTTCTTCAAATGAGTAATTGGAGATGTAATTTTCCTTACAGCAATGATAGTAATCACAACTGCGATTACTAAAATCAATATTGAAGAAATCAAGAAACCCTTTACTGTATTGTTATAATCACTCATAACTGTAGATAAATTTCCATCAAGTAAGAGTGTCCAATTCCCATCAGATCTATAACCCTTCGCATTCTCAGATTCAGGCACCGTAATTAATATAGAGTCTTGAGAGTTCCTTTTTTTATAATCCGCGATTGGATTTCCAGGGAGAGGTAAATTCAAATTGTGTTGACCATTCGTAACCTGGGGATCATTTTGTTGGGTAGTTGCGTATATTACTGAGCCGTCATTATGTATCAATCTAGAGATAAAGTACAACGAGCTATTTTTAGTCTCATCATGAAAGAGAGTGTTGTTGAATACATTGTTTATAAAATTTATTGAAACCTCAAGATCCATTATACTTTTTATGACTTTGTTAGAATCATAAATGGGAGCCGAAAAATGAAATCCTGTTTGATTGTAGGCGATTTCATCAGGATTCTTATCAAAATAGGGTTCTCCTGCTAATGCTTGTTTGAAAAATTCTTCTTGCAACACATTTTCACCAGGAGACTCGTCTGATGTATCAATGATAGCAGTGCCATTCTTATCATAAACAGATACAGCTAGATATTCTGAGTTATTCAAATTAATCTGCCTTTGAAGTAAGGTGATTTGGTAATTTATGGGAGTGGGAGAATTAGCTAATATGGGGTTGGTTGACAAACGACTAAGGTCTTCTGCAATTTCATTTACTTCAATAGACAGCTTGTTCATTAGTTGAATGCCAGACAATTCAAAAATATCATAAAACTTTGCCCGAACTCCAGAAATGTTTTGGAGTGAAAGGATAGAGGTAATAATTATTGATCCTATGATTAATGGTATGATAAGAATCAAAATATTAGTTGCTACTTTCGTGATAACTCAAATCCCGATAACACTAGAAATATTAAATAGATTTCTATATGCACATTTTTCATTTATTATTATCTCATAAAAAGTAATATGTAACTACGCGTTAATATAATTTCTGACTTCCCATTTCATGTTTAGTATATCTTTGAAATCTCTAATTTTGGTATTTATTGCCTTCGGGGCATTATCCTTTTTATTTTATTTCTCGGAATCTTTTCTTGGTCATTATAATATTCCAAATATAATATCTGCTGGAATCGTTATTTACTTGATTCTCTTCCTAATTCATAAAACTGGAAATTCACTACTCCAAGTGGATAGGATACAATTATTTATGTTGCTGTCATTTGTATGTTGGTTTTCAGCGGAAGCAATGTTTGGATATTATAGTGGAGTTTTAAAAACTGATCCTTATCCTTCTATAGCGGATATCTTTTATCTTGCGGGGTATATTTTTTTTATTTTGTTACTGTGGAGACTAAATAAATCGTACAAAATTGAGCTAAGCATCTTTATTAGCTTATTAGTCACCTTTTTCCTTTTTGCTTTTTATGCGTTATATATTTCAGTTTTCATTTTTAACGTGTATTCACTTAGTGGGAATTATGTTGACATAATACTTGTCTTTGTTTACCCAATATTTGATTTGTTTATAATCATAGGCGGTATTCTATTCTACTTTAGAGAAAGAGAGATTTCATTGAATAGGGAGTATCTTGCCTGGTTACTCATTTCAGCTTGTGGTTTATTCTTCTTCTTAGCCGATGTAATCTTTGGATTTCCTGATTTATTTGGGTTTAATCAAAATGATCATTTATTTGACCTTTTCTTTAATGTCGGATATCTGATACTTGGAATTGCCATATTAACACGTATTTTTTATTTGAATATTCATGTCAGAAATAATTAACTAACTAACTAACCATTTATCCCTTCGAATTTTACAGATTAGTAACCGGAATATCATTGAAACTAACTAGCAGAAAGCTAATCATATATAATAATAATTGGTAATTTGGTCCTCTTCTTAGGATGACCTTATATAAATATACAACACTCTAATAAGACGTTAAGCATATTCGGTTCAGATAGTTTATCCATTATAGAGAATGGATAGGCCCAAAACATTGGTGTTTCTTCTTATTCACATCTTAAAACCTTTAGCGAAAATATTTCAGGGATCTAGACAGAATTTCGTTCTCATCGTTAGAAATTATCAAGTTGATGTTGAATTTTGACAAAAGATTGAAAATCAACTGACTGGGCTCCTCTAATGATATGACCAATGGAATAAATTCGGTCTTTTCGCTCCTAAAAAGTTCTATATGGTAGAGCAGTTCTATATTATACTCAAGATCAGAACTGAGGATAACAACGATTATCATTCGATCATCACTTCGCGCTATTAAGTCAAAAAATATTTCGGAAGTAGTATTCTTGGTTGATTTTTCATTAAAAGTCAAGGTATATCCTACTTGGATCAAATAATCGCTTAACTTCTGTAATATTAAGAAATTTTTCTTAAATTCTTTTTTAAGTAGTGGATTAATTTCATATTTGTGAATGGTTTTCAAATTGCCTGAGATATGTCGAAAGGGCCCAAAATCACAAAAATTGCACTCATATCTAAGCCCGGGGTCCTCGAAGTATTCTGAACAATTTTGACAAAAATAAGAAGATCTATTTGTACAATCCTCGAAATCAACAAAACGAACTTTGCAGCCTGGGCAAGAAAATCTGTCTCCAATTGTAAAAGTATTTTTGAGTCCTTTATATCCGCATTCATCGTGGGTGATAACTTCTTCATGTTTGATAAACAGATTGTTACCGCATTTTTGACAACTGTAACTAATATCCAAATCTACCGACCTACAGTTAGGACAAGTGATGTAGTTCTTTACTTTCTCTTTGATTAAATATTTTTCCCTTACCAACAGATCGATCAAGTCCGAATTTGATTTCACAAGTTCATTTACTTTGATGCTATATGATTCCTTGATTACTGGATTTACATCTATCTCATTTGTGAAATAACTTTTAATTTTTTGATAAATAGGCAATTCAGTCAGTAACATGTCCCGAAAGATGATTTTCATGTTAGGGGTTTCTAAAACTGGTCTAAGAGAAAATTTTTTCATTTCTCTTATCCACTCAGTATAAACCGCATGCAGCGATTTGGTCAAGTATTTTATTCCTAATTCATCTCCCATTATGACATATTTTATCCCAAATCTTGCAATGTTTAGTATTAATTGCATGTCATTAGTTCTACAAATTATGACAATTGGTGTCTTCTTAGAGAATGTAAAAAT
>WHSX01000202.1 GCA_009379865.1 Candidatus Nitrosocosmicus sp. | reverse complement strand
CTTCAATAGTAATGAATAGGAGAATAATGAACATAATTGCTCTAAAATTAATGAGTTTTACTTAATGGCCCGAAACTCGGTATACAAAAAGTCTTTTGTCAGAGCTGACCACCAAAAGATTGAAGGCTTGTGTATTTGATCTGAAAAATCAATTTGATTTAGGCGAAATAAAAATTTCCGTACCACAAACCAAATTTCTATCCTATGTGATTTTCCTTTTTTCCATCCTTTAGTAGTTAGATAAATAATTGTGATTGCAAAAGAGAAGAATAAGACAATTGATCTTGTACATTTATCAGACTCTAAGATAAACATATGCTAATCCATGCATAATACAATCCCATTTTATATAATAAAAAAAGCATCCTCAATTAGGATTGATGTTTGTTTCTGGTGGTGCTGGGGGCATAGTTAAGAAAAACCTTTTTGCAGGTAACGTATTATCAATTGACTTGTATTGGCAATTTACAATGTCTTGCTCATAGCATACCAAAGTAGTATCATTTACCGGAGGAACTTTGTAATATTTTATGACTTTAATATCTGAAAGGATGATCGCACCTTGATTTTCTAAAGTTCCATTAATTTTGTAAAATCCCGAAGAATTCTTAAAACTCTTAACAATTTCCCCCTGTATATTATCCATTTGGGATTGGGGAATGGATGTTCTATCTGGATAATAGAGTATACTATGTCTTTCATTATCGTCATAATCAAAGGAATTAACATGTGAAATCAAATCTGAAATCGATAAACTGTATATACTAAAGAGACCAAGCGATATCAAAGCAGCAATTACAGTTAACCCCAACCTCATAGCTCATAAATAAGTAGATATCAAACTATTTCATCGATTGTAATATTTTTAGCAGAAAAATGTTCCTCATTCTTGCTATCTATCTTATATCTATAGGATAATTGTATGCTAGATGGTTCATGAAAAGATAGTTTTTGGCACCTCTAACAAGTTGATCAATAACAAGAGAGGTTTGCAGTAGGCAGATTAAGTATATTTATTAATCAAAATTTATGTTAAGTTATCATCTTGAGCATGTAAATGTTTTATTTCTATAGGACACATCCATAGGGATACGATTCAAGGCTTAATGTAATCCATTACACGGATCTTTCAACCAGAATAGGATTAATCGCTTCATAAAACGCTCATTTTTAAAATTGGATAATTGGTAATAACTAAAAAAGTAGAGGCTTGTAGGTGATATCTAGGAACGACTGTGTGTTTTTAGTTAAAGAAATTGATGTTTGCTTCAACAAAATTATTGTCGGGAAACTCTATTGGTTCATCTTTGTCATCGTTCCATAACAGTATTCCATTGACATTGTTTAGAGTCTTTGTTTCACCGGTGTCCAAATCACGACCTTCTTGATTATTAGTAATTGTGGCTTTATACAAAGTGTTTAAATCAGAATCGGATTGTTCGACTTGATTCATATCCACTTCAACTGCATCAGATAAACCGTCATCCAAGTTGGCTGCAACTAATTTCAGATCATCATTTTGAACAAGATTCAAATTCAACGACGCAGAGTCCAAATCACAGTTATCAAAGAAGGCTATAGTTCTTACTTCTTGTGACTCTATTTCTTCAGAGGATAAATTTACAGTATCGGAAATATCGGTACATGAATTTGAGGACATAATAATGTAGTTGTTACTATTGTCGTTGTCATTATTATTACTGTTGTTATCATTTTCGTCGTTGTCATTATTATTACCACCTCCATGATTACCATTACGATCTTCACAGCCTATGCCATCTTTGTCTCCATCAAACCTGTTTGGATCATTTGATGATACTTTGAAATTCTTGTCTGGGATGTTTTTACAATCCAGGTCTGATAAATCAATTCCTTTTTTACCCTCATCGCCTTCTTCACAGCCTATACCATCTTTATCCTTCCCGTCAAATCCATGTGGGTCAGATGGACCTACTGGGAAGTTCTTGTTGGAAATCTGATCGGCTCGAACATTTTCATCCCAATTGCAATCCAAGTCAGTCTCGCTGGGTTTAATACAATAATCTGGATATGAAGAATCGCATCCCTCTGGAGCTTCAGCGCAACCTTCAAGATCTGAGTTTTCTTGACATAATTGCTCTTTATCACCACAAGTATTTCCATCAGATCTAAATATCATTCCGTCTGGACAACCTTCAGAATCGGGAATACATCTTCCGGTTTCATTATCATCTACAGTATGGTATCCGTCCGGGCATCCGCCTTCTGGCACGCATTGATCATCGTCATTATTAAAAAATCCGTCAGGACAATCTCCATCAACAGATGCACATTTTGGTAAATCAGGATTCAACAAACAATCGTTGTCGGGGCCTTCACCAGTAATACTGATTGGAGAAATACCCGTCTTTCCATCGTTGTTATCCTCATAACCGCTTTCACATCCTATTCCATCCTTGTCACCATCAAGCCTGTTTGGATCATTTGATGATACTTTGAAATTCTTATCCGGCACATCTTCACAGTCTTGATCTTGTTCTTCAGTCTCTTCAACTAAAGAAGGAGGGGTATTTTCGGTTCTAAAGGTTAAGCCTAAAAGACTTTGTCCTAGGGCTGGGTCATTAGTAGTTGATGTTGCTAAGGCTGGGTCATTAGTAGTTGATGTTGCTAAGGCTGGGTCATTAGTAGTTGATGATGTTGATTGATCTCCACCACTGGAATCTCCACCACTGGAATCTCCACCACTGGAATCTCCACCACTGGAATCTCCACCACTGGAATCTCCACCACTGGAATCTCCACCCACGTTACCATCATCTTCTGCAAATGCAAGTAGATTTACTGAGGCATTAGGAGAAGTAAAAAGGATGTTGGATGAAAATGGAGCAGTGACCATCGGAACTGATATTGCAAGTATTAACAATAATACCGGTATTTGATAAAATATTTTTTTTCTAACACTATTATTACGCATTGAAAGGTTACCATTGATGGTGTAATTCCAAGTAATATCCATTTGATAATTTTCTTATAGATAAATCGAATGTAACATTAAATTGTATCATATCCCCATTTACTAACAATTGCTTTGGATAACAAGGGATTTGAAAGACTTTGGAATATTACAGCATTCACATAATATTTATTTTGTAACTCGAATATAATCAACAACGTATTGTAATGCAAGTATCTCAAAAAAAAGAATATACAACCTACCTATAACCTTTAATTCAAAGAGCTTGTCAGTAAGAGGATGGACATGTATTTTACTATATCAATATATTAATTATGAGATGACATACAAACCATATTTTGCATAAAACATTTTGTACGGTTAAATTCACTCCAAGTTTTTCATGCATTTTGTAAATGTATGTCATATCTAATTCAAATTAGAGTAGATTACAATATGTTTATGACAAATGACTGTCTGAACCTTAATACAAAATCCATAAAAGTGTAATAGAATTTTCATATCTATTTAGATCTTCTGATTTAATTTGCTACAATAATTACAATAGATTTAATAAAATCATGCTTTAAATAATCACTTTACCTTCTAGTCAGTACCTGAATGGTTTGTAGAGGGATTTGTATTAGATTCAAAGCTTCTGGAAAGAGTATAAACGAAGGCAGGTATATAAAAGGACAAAAACGATGTCAACGTTGCGATATTTACATTACTTGGAATATATCTGTATTTTGCCCTTGTTGTGGTACCAGATTACGATACAAACCGAGAAACGGTAAATTAAAACTTAAATTTGAAAAGGCTAAGAGCGATAGAGAACAAGCAGAAGTATTGATAACATGAATCTAAGATGTTGGATCTCTGGAAAAGCATTAACTCAATTCAACAATGATTCAATCATTGCAAATAAGGATTTAATGAATCTCAATTCCAAAACTAAGCGAGTTTGACATTGGCTATATCAGATATTGATAACAATTCTCATCCGTGGGGACATGATTCAAAGGTGAATATAATCTGTGTTTTAGAATGAATTTATATTAACAGGCTGCAAAATCTCGATTTAAAAGTCATTCTTGATGAAAAAATAAAAAAAACATTTTGTGTTATAGTCTTTTTATTGAATTGATGCTGTATTACTGCATTCGGATTGATGCTTGATTTATCAGTCAAATTACCTATTGGACTTACAGACTTTACCATATACTTATGTATAGTCTGTGGCAAGAAAAAGAAAAAAATTAAATCCAATTGGGGTTTTGAGCAATGCCGTTAAAATGGGTCAATTTCCAGATTTGTATTTCTAACAGTTTTTAACTTAATTTAACTAACAAACGCGATATCTATTCATTCAAATTCATATTGTCTATTAATTTATCATAGATTTCACGAGAATTTCCTATTTTAGCTAATTTTTCTTTCTCCAGTTTGGTTAAATTATCATTTACCAGTGTATCTTGTTAACTAAGTAACATATCAGCCATAACAAAAAGCCTTTGGTTTTCCTTTGATAGACGAAGGGAAACATGTTTTAACGTAATCATCAATGTTTTTTACAAGTTCATAATGTTTTCGTGATGAGATATAGATTTTAGTTGAATTAACTATGGAGTTTGCAGGTTCTTTAGTTATCTCGTGTTCATATAACATTCTTGCTATGGGACCTCCCTCTCTAGGCATACCTTTTTTTCCAAGGTTGGAAATAGTGATTCTTTCTCCTTTCCATTATGACAAGTATTTGTAAAATTGATTGCAAAATCAATTGCTTGGTTAAGAATTGAATCAGGTATTTGTTTCCCATTTTTTAACAATACCGAAATAGTCTTTAACGCATTTATCATTTTTTCAATTAAAGCATGATCCCTTCTTAACGATTCTGTTGGTGACACATGCTACTAACCACTTAATTTCTTTTATAATAGTATAGTTTTAATTTCTTATTTTATTATCTCCTTTCATATTTATCCAGATTTTCAGAATGACTTATTTCCTCCTGTATCTATAATAATACAATATTGTTAGTTCCAACAAAGATAGTCTCGTAAAATAGTAAGATCTTTTTTGGGTTGCATATTATAGATAAATCACCATGTAGTGGTTAGTTTTTCAATGGAGGTTAATTTAGACTTTTAATTGTTAAATTTAGGATGCTAACTTAATCTGCTCAGAAACAGGCCGGCATTCAAAGCCTTATCATAAAAAAAGGGGATTCTACCTCTATTAGACTACACAGCAGCAAAGTGAGTCTTTTTCTATAATATAATAAGCATTATCAATTTGGGTTGATTTTTGTTTTTGGTGATGGTGGCATTGTTAAGAAAAAACTTTTTCGAGATGGTCGTTTAAATGGTTTGTATTGACACCTTACCACGGTTTCCTCATAACTTACAAGAGTTGTATTAATTACTGAAAGATCTTCTGATATTTTATGACTATCGGAAAAGATGACCACGCCCTGATTTTCTAAAGTTCCATTGATTTTGTAAAATCCTGTGAAAGTTATTCAGTCTGAAAATTGAGTTATAGATCGACAATGCTAACACAATTTACTATTTGTAGGTATTGGGTCTTGGTATTGAGATCTGTTATGCTACCTCAAGACCTT
>WHSX01000201.1 GCA_009379865.1 Candidatus Nitrosocosmicus sp. | reverse complement strand
AAAACATGAGATAAAACGCTTATCCTCCAGAAGAAATAGAGGACACTCTAAATGTGGTGCCAGACTTTTCAAGCTTGTTGTGAAGGATAGGATTATCATGATCCTACTATACCTTCGCTTGTGCATTACCTACACCTACCGAATTCCTGTTTGGTTTGGACCAAAGCAATGTGTGTAGGAAGGGATATAGAGGAGATTGAGGGATTGATAAGACCCTGTCTGCCAATTCCTCAAACAGTGCAATATTACAAAGAGGTTGAAAACCAAAGAAGAGGTTGGAGTATACTACCCAGGCTTCCTGGCTTTTGTCGATTGTACAGAACAACCCATATCAGGGTCAGTGAACAGGTTAAGAAGAAGACTGTACTACTCGGGTTAGAGAAAGAAACACACTATAGTAGAACCTATACACAACAAATCAGAAGGGGCTGATAATCTACAAAACAAAGCATAGACAGATAGGGAAGAATCACGATTACAAGGTCTACAAAGATAATCATCCTAAATTGCCAGAAGATGTAGTAAGCTTGTTTGACCTGGGATTTCTGGGAGTAGAAAAGGAGTATCCAGAGCAGAGATCATTATTACCCGTTAAGAGGGAGAAGGACTGCGAACTCACTGTAAAGCAAAAAATGTACAACCATAAACATTCTAAAAGAAGGATAGTGATAGAACATGCAATCTGCAGAATTAAAAAGTAAAACATAATGAATGATGTATTCAAAAACAGGCTCAGAAGGTATGATAAAGTCTCAGATATTGTATCTAGGATGGTGAATTATAGAATAATGAATCCTGCTAAGTTATGGAGAACCACAATACCATAAAATACCATAAAAGATTGTTAATCTGTTCTAATTTTGCAAGATCTAATGGATTAAGCATCCGTGATGCCTTCTGACAGACTAATAGTTCAAATATTACAGATTATCCATCCACTCCACTTAACAAACCCTGAAGTACGTTCAAATCTGACTTGACCAGTTAATTTATCTAACCACTAGGAAGTATCGCATAAAGTTGACAACACTGAATAGATTTTTGTAGACGATAGAAATAAAAAATGAGAATAGTTAAAAATCAAAACCAGAAAAAATATTTAATTAGATTTTCTAGTTTATTGTGTAGAGTTATCCATCATGCTGGAAGAATTATCCATCGTCATGGTCATATTACCCATTTGATCTGTTGGCATTGAGGAGTTGTCCATGGTCATTGACATGTTGTCTTGTGCGAGAGCTGGTGTTACCATTGCTCCAAACAAAGCTGCTGCAGCTACGATACTTAAAACTACAAATACATTAAACTTATTCATGCATCATTAGGTAGATTTTTCGGGTATATAACATCTTCGTTTAGTACAAGTAAATTTTACTTGAATAATTTTATAATAATAAAAACTCTTGGAATACACATGGCCTCTTAAGTCGCTATTCCTATTTGTTGTGTAATTTCGTCAGGTTGTTCTTGTTCTCGTTTATAAACGGAATTATTTTTTCCGTAATAATTTGATGAACATTTGTAATCTCAGGATCGAAAGACAACAGTAAGACGTAAGATAAAGTACTATTTTCGTCGGTAATTGGTATGGTAGCTCTAATCAGGCGTTCGTATTTTGAACTAGCATATTGTATTTTACCTAACATGTATTCCCACCTCAAACGTGTATACTGCCTGGTAGCAGCAGTAATGGCATATTGAGCCCTCTCCTCAGGCGTTAAAAGAGGGATGAGCCCGTTTCTTTCGGCTATGGACTCCAATTTTCCATCCTCATCCGCAATACCCGAAAAACGTATACTGGGGTCCAAATCTACTACTTGTTTGCAAAACAAGTGGAATTCATCTTCCTTCCTTGAAATCATGTTCCCTATAATTATATTTTAAGGCCGATATATATCATCTATTAAGAAAATGCTATTTTATGATTATCATCGATTCGCATGCCTCCCTAGGCAACACTTTTGCACATGACTCTAAAAATTCTTTAAGGTCATCCTGTGTGAGGGGATGAGACAAATTATCTTCAGTTTTTTTGGAATCCTCTAATATTCGTTGATTTTCGCTGTTCGGTTCAAGGATTAGAGATTTTGTTAAATAGTTGTCGTCTCTTAACAAGGTAATAATAACAGAATCGCCAATATTCTTAGTCTTTAAGTAATTCTTAATGTCCATCTGGTTCTTTATATCGACACCATCCATTTTTACTATTATATCTCCTCCTAACTCTAATACAGTGCCATTAACTTCGGTAACTACATAACTACCCCTCAAATTTGCTTTAGAGGCCGAACTATTACCAATTATACTGGTGATTAAGAAGCCGTTATCTCGTGAGATATTCATTAATTTGGCAATTTCAGGGGTTACATCTAAACCGATTACACCCAAAGATGGATTAGTCAAATTCGTTTCCAAAGATGGTCTAGCAGTCAATGGGATCGTTACAGCTTGTTTAACAAGATCTGGACCTCTTAACACTGTTAGGGTAACGTTATCTCCTATTCGCTTGTAATTCTCCAAATAAGATAAAATGTCATCCACTTTTCTAACAGGCTTATTATCTATCTCGGTAACTATATCACCACCAAGTTCTATAGGCAATCCATTAATCAGCATGCTCTTATTGCCCCCTAGTATCCCAGCCAGTTTGGCAGGACTACCATCGGTAACATTGACCACTAAAAAGCCTACAGCTTCGGGCAAATTCAATAATTTTGCTATCTCTGGAGTTATATCAAACCCATTTATCCCAATGTATGGATGGTCGTATTCTCCGTTTTTAATTAAGAGAGGTACAATTTTTGTCAGAAAATTAGAAGGAATGGCAAATCCGATCCCAGAATAAACACCGGTATTAGAGAAAATAGCTGTATTAATTCCGATAACATTAGCACTCATATCAATTAATGGACCTCCCGAATTACCTGGATTTATTGCAGCATCTGTTTGAATGATGTCAGGTATTGAAAATGACGGAACAGGTTTCATTATTTGGGGTTTATCAAACGGATTTTGCGGGGATCCACCGTTATCGCCAGCTGGCATAAGCCTTCCTAGACCACTTATAATGCCTTCAGACAGGGACCCAGATAATCCAAAAGGGTTTCCAACAGCTACAACTTTTTGTCCGATTCGAATTGTAGAAGAATTACCCAATTCTAACGGGACCAATTTGGAACTGACATTCTTATCCACTTCTGAAAGTTTAAGAACAGCGAGGTCAGAATAAGGATCAGTTCCTATAATATCACCTTCATATGATACTCCATCCAGAAATGTTACGTAGACTTTATTATTCTTTGAACCATCTACCACATGAAAGTTAGTAACAATGTGTCCTAATGTATCATATACAAATCCAGATCCCAATCTTGAGGGGCTAGGCTCTGTAGCTTGAGTGCTCCCCGGCTCAGTTATTTGAACCACTGATTTCTCGACCTTCTCAAATAGATCAGGTAGCGAATTGTCATAATTTCTGGCAGTATAATTGGGACTAGCTTCTGCGGTCATTGGATCTAGCTCTGAGGTCAAGTTATCTCCCGACCCACTAACAAATTGGATAGAATGTGAAGTATTTATAGAAAATAGACAAGTGATGATAAAAAACGATGCTAGAAATACCATAATCACTTTCATCTTTTCATTAATTTTAGCTTGATAATATTGTAAGGAATTGGACACCATGTTAATCATCAATAGACATAGAACTTTTTATGTCAATTTAAATTTTACAGTTTTATGCTCGGTAGCAAATCTATTGGTCAAGGAATCTATGATAATGTTCAATGGCCATAGATTGTCGTTCTGATTGAACTGATCCAGGTCTCATGAGCCTCAATTTCTTAACTGCTTCATATGGAGTCAACCCCTCTCTTTTTATCAAATACGCCGCCAAGATGGTTCCTGTCCTTCCCTTTCCTGCAGCACAGTGAACTAATACTGGCTTACTTCCCTCAATCTTTTTTTCGATATAATCCACCACCTTATGAATTTCGTCGATAGTTGGAGCATTATAATCATCTGTTTTCAAAAAATAATTTTCTAACTCGTAATTTTGAGAATTCACTTTTTGAATCCAGATTTCTGGTAAAGGAATCTCTCTGACAGTAACCAAACTTTTTATATTATTAGATGCAAGCCAAGTGAGTTGATCATAAGATGATGGCAACCCGCTACCTGCCAATTTTTGAGGAATCACCCAACTAAAATTAGTCGGTCGTTCAACCAATCTACCATGAACCCTACGGTAAATCGCTCCCATTCTGGTCATATTGGAATCTATGTTATTAATGAAATATTAATTAAATAGGTTTCTAATATAGTTAGACGATTGCTTGATCCAATTTATCCAAAAATTTTTTGAAATTCTCCGTAGGTATTACTGCTCCGCATGCTTTGTCGTGCCCACCTCCGCTACCATTTAATTCCGCAGATAGATTGTTTATTAACATCCCCAAATGAGTCTTGCAATCCTTAGACCCACGAATAGAAAGAATATATGAATTAATATTTGATTTTAATTTAAATGCTATTCCAACTTTCTTCCCCGTAACACCCAAAACGAAATTTACTATCATACTTGAAGATAACTCTAAATTATGTTCAAAATATGAGATATTATTCAGGTGCTTAGATTGTTCGTCTACTATGGTAATTGCTTTAAAGATCTTCTCACAAAACTCCTCGACCAATCTGAAACCATTCTTAATTTCATGCGGCATTTTCCCTTTGGATACTGCCCTAGAAATAAACTTTAGAAACTCAATATCCTTTTGCGAAGAAGATATAATATATGATAAGAAGCACGATTCCAACATTAAGAACGTTCGATCATATTTACTGACTAATAAACTTGCCTTTGGATTTGACTCCATATAGTCCGTAAGTGCCGCTGCGGCAGCATAAAACGCAAACCTACTGCTTAATTTTGTTCTAAGTAAATGATAAATTTGAACAGAAGTGCAATCATTAATATCGTGGATTAATTTCACCCCAATCGACTCCAGATCTCTTCTTATTTCCTTCTCAAGATAATGATGATCTATATAAATAACTTCAATATTTCTAAGAACTAGTATCTTCAACTTCTCTATAAATAAGGTTTGATTCTTTTTATTAAGACCAACATCACAAATGAAAACTCTTGAGAATTTTCTATTCTTATGACAAAGAGAGATTGTATAGTCTAATGAATTCAACAAATTTGGGTAATCTACCAAAAATATGTTCCTAACCTTCAGTGCGTTTTGTAGTAACGCTGCGGAAACAATCCCATCAACATCTTCCTTATGGGATATACAAATGCTTTTCAATATAACGAGAATTTAGTATAAGATTGATATTTAGATGTTTATATCATATTTATTATAATCAAAATCTCCTTAGTAGGAACTCTCTCAAATACCATTTAATATCTGGCAAGATTTATTATCCAATGTAAATAAATGTAGATTTCATTAGAAAAACTCCATTGAATTGTGAAGATATCAATAACTAAAGTATCACAAATAATTTATTCCAAAATATGACGCTACCCTTTACGCACAATATAGTCACGGACAAAATTTTCAAAGTTATGTTAATAGTACTTGATAAACATGCTATAGTGTACTAATTCATTTATCTTCTTGTCGGTTGTAATTTTTTAATTACAGATCAGGTGCGTTGGGCTATTGGTGATG
>WHSX01000200.1 GCA_009379865.1 Candidatus Nitrosocosmicus sp. | reverse complement strand
ATCTCTGAAACTATCCAATTTTTCGGATTTGCAAGTATGCTGTTTATTGTTCGGGTCAATCTTTCTGTATCTTTGAGAGCATCAACAGCGAGCTCATCGCCAAGTGTTCTTGTATTGTCTTTTGATGTAATTTCAACACTAGTATATTTTTTTGCTATTTCTTCATCAGTTTCAAACAACTCAGTTGCAGAAACTATTCTCTTTTTGTAATCCCGGTTTTCTGCTGATATCTTTCTGGAATTATAATATTCAAATTTGATATTTCTTTCCATGTCGAATACGGATGCCAAAGAATCATTGCCAATTGAAGATAACATTTTGCTTTCAAGCTCTATTAAAAAATCAATCCATCTTTCTATACTATCATAACCATAATCAACTATCTCAAAATTACCCGCATACCGTTTCCACCTCTTCTTAGATATTGACAATCCCCTAAATTTTACAATTTCTGTTTCTAAAAGATGACCTTCATCCAATACCAAAAGTTCCCTTTCAGAGAGACGCTTATTATATGGTAATAATGCGAGAAAAATAGAATAATTGAATATAGAATGACTGGAAGCCAGTGCAATATTTAATTGGTTAAAATATTCACAAGGCTTCCATTCTCTTCGCGCTTTTAGTTTGCTTATAGGTAACCATTCAGAATATTGTTTTTGATAGTTCTGTTGAGTGTCATTGTCAATGTATATTTTTTCATCTTTTGTTCTTCCATCAATTATCTTATAGTCTTTTGCAAAAGTCCTATACTTGCAACCATCCTCTTTAAAGGATTCGTTAGTCATACAATGTCCATATTCAACAGTTGTGTGAAAACATTCGTTGGGATTAGAAGAAGCGCATATTCCACATTGATAGGTGCAGTTGTCTACAAAGTCTTGCTTTAGTAAACAAGGAAAGTTATTTTTTCCCTTAGCTGCCTTCACATATGGAAAATCATTGGAATATTGAGTTTGCAAGTCTTTTGTAGATGTGCATATATAACTTGAACCTAAGGTCAAAACAAGTGCAATGGCTACTGCACTTTTTCCAAACCCTGTTGGAGCTTCTAATAGAACGTACCTGTAGCCAGAATTAAATGCATCAGAAATGTCGTTCAACACCCTCTTCTGATTTTCTCGCTGTATTGAAAATGGAAAATTCTTTACTAGATTAGATTTTGTAAGAGGTTGCGTCGTATTATTCAGCTAAAATCATTTTATATTATCATCACGATATTATAAATTTCTATTAAGCAACGGATAATATAATACAATCAGGATATTTCGTAAGGGGAAATATCAGGGTAAATTGAAATCTTAGTAATAACATGTCTGTTATTCCTTTAATTTATTATTATTATTTATAATAGATTATGAAATACAATACGGCAGTAGGTGTTACCCAATCATATATTTTAAAAGTGCAAGAGCCGATCCAGTTATACCCAAAAATGTCCAGTATATTAAATCAAGCGGAAGCATCAACCTCGCTTTATCAAAAAAAGATGCGAGAATGTACCATATACAAAAGCGCGGGCTCTTCAGAACAGTTGATTACTTTCCAAAATATGGTGGAAGACTCAGTTACCGGTAAAACCATCTGGAAGCCCATTAATTAAAATGGTAACGAACACAAGCATAAATTCAATATACCAGATACTAAGAGGCCTACTTTCCTGCGAAAAAAAGTTGTAGATATTGCTGATGTGACGGATGTCCGAGAAGCAAACGAACTGCTTTTACAAGGCTGGGAATACAAAACATCATATCCCGCAACAATATCCAATACCCCACACTTCATATTGATAAAAAGGCAATAATTTGATGAGTATAAATTCAATAAGATAAAAAATATGATGGAAAGAAAATTCTGAAATCCCTTCAATTATTATTTTTATTTTTCATTTTAGTTTTTTAAGATGAAATTACCTAATGAATTGATCCAAGAAAAATACTAAATTTTATATGGAATATGTCTTATTGGAATCTACTCTCGATTAATTGAGTTGAGTAGTATATGGATCATAAACAGCATTGTTGTCCACTGTCATATCTATCATTTTGAAATTTGTCTGTACAGATTTATTGAATAGTCGCATACCATATTCCGACCGGAGAACATATTTACAAGATACCCATAGAATAGGATAAGAATCAGAACAAGTAATACTCTCTAATGAAGTATCAAATTGCCCATTCTCATTAAGCATTGACATTTATCAAGCACTTCACAATAATTAATCCTTTATTACTTTCTATATTCATTTATGATGGAGTTGATATTCTGTAGTTTGAATATTGTGAACTTGTTTCTTCACAATAAATTATTGTAATATCTTGCTTCTGTTAGAACTCTATAACCCCTAGGAACTTAATCTACACAGATGAGGTATGTTACTAACGGATAGTTATTACACGAAAATGACATGCGGCCCAACCTGATTTATTGAATCCATTCAGTAATAGTGCCTTGATTAACTAGATATAACTAGTAAAGACTTAACAGGATCGTCTTAATTATTATATAAGCATGGAAAGCGATCAAGATGTAGAGGTATTAAAAGAAGAACATGAACAAGAGGAGGAAGAAATAAGAGACAAATTAGAAGAGGAATAATAATAACAACGAATTAGAGTACTTACAAAAAAAATCCTTTGATAAATAATGATACAACACTAAACCCCCAAAATACATTATACCTAATAATCTATATTTTTCGTCGTTCTATATAATCATAGAATCTCTATTAAAGAACCGATATCGGTATGAAGCACCACGGGTTCAGACCTTTGCATTACGCATGTTATTTCAAGAATTCGGTTGGTATTCATATCTTTTATTCAAAGAAGTTCATAATATAACCATCAAATCTCCTAAATTAGCCATGTACATAATTATTTGCGTTTATATTCGTTCATGCTTACCATGGATTACAAATGATTGCTTATCCGAATTGTTATTAATTTGTTAGTTAATCTAATTCTTGAGAGAAAATTTATTGCTAGAAAATTTTCTTGCTTTTTCTATTATATTATGATAAGTTACTATTTGTTGAATAGCCATACAAACTATAAAAAACACTGTGAAAATCACAGCTAGGAAAAAGGATAGGTAACCTAGAAAATTCACAAACACTGTGAAAATCACAGCTAGGAAAAAGGATAGGTAACCTAGAAAATTCATAAAATCTCATCTCTTCTATTTCATTTATATTTTTTGTTATACTGATATTTATCTAATAGTCAAAATATTTCTTTTAAACCATTTATTAAGAAAATAATCAAGTCCGTCTAATATTACCTGTATTATTGTATATCATTTTTTAATAAATTCTCTTGGTCGTCTTTTGCAAGTGGTTTAAAATTGATAGGAAAAAATTGTCTTACTGTAAGGCTGTTTCCTCAGAAGATCGGATTTATGGTAATTTCGAAGAGTTCAAAGAGGATTATACATCAAATCTTTTTATGTATTTTTTTTGTGCATCTTCCTCTGAAATAGCAAATCTCAAAACTTTACCATCGTAACTTTCAACCTTATATTGAGGAATGCTAAAAATTTCCTTGTTTCCTACCCCCCTTTGGACTAAAATCAATCCGTTTGAGACTTCTTGAACTTCACCTAGGTCTAAATCATTATTGCCTCTGGCTTCCTTTTTTATCACTTCATTCCAATCAATGTCTGTATTCATACTCATTTTGAAAAAACATATTATAAATACCTCAATTATTCGCTCACGATAATACCGTATTTTTATTTCATTCAGGAATTTATACTCTTTCGGTGATGAACTCCTACACCTTAAATTATTAAATGGGATATAACATTCAGAATTTGTAGTCGAAAATGGACATGAATAATGTGTGCTCAATATTCCAATAATCCTTTCTACAAGCCTTCTAACACCGACCTTATGTTTTTATAATTTTTGCAAATTCAGTAGATGAAGTGTTAGAATTAGAATTTTGGCGGACTATTTGTCAAACCTAATTTTTATCCAAAATATGAAGATGATTTAGCACTCGGACAGGGGAGAGCCCAATCAGGGATCATGCTACCAAATAATTATGGACAAGTGGATCCAGTAGACGAAATATATTTTGGTAAAGAGGGCGACGGGGATGAAAACTGCCATTTGATCATTCCTTTTATTCCAAGTGGCTGTTCCATATATAGATCAGGAGATAATTATTTCGGGTATATAGGCTACAGAGCATATGAAACAGGATTGACAGATGATGAAGTAATAGATGGAATCGTTAATGACTGGAATACTCCCATAAACAAGAATGGTTATACATCTGTTACTCTTCTAAATATTGCCGATTTTTCATGAATGCTTAGTGTTTTTTTCTCAGAACCCAAGTTCAAAAATATATAGAATCGATACCCATTACCTCCTTTAAACTGATATCTGTATAGAGAGTTAGATTCCCAGTTTTTATTATAAGGGTTCAAATTTCAAACCTCGTCTGTGTTGATTATATCATATGTAAGGTATCACGATATCGAGGTAGCATTCAATCCCACATTAAATATACCGTTATATACTCCATCCGACTGGGATATATTAAGCATCAAATGGTTTCCAGTATTATTCTTTATCAAACCATCTGTTGAAGGTCCCATAAAAATAAAATCTTGTTCATTTGTCATCGGAACTTGTCCGTGGTTACTATATGGTGGTTGAGTATGAACAAGTTCATTAATGGAATTATTAAGGTAGAGTTGAGAAGTCCAATCAAAGATTTTTTCCGGACCTTCAAAATCTCTCACTTTTAAGTGAATGTGTATTGCTCTATTCTCATACCATCCCGGATAAATGGTTTCAAACTTTGCAGTTCCGTTTTCATCCGTAGTCTGATATCCCCGAAGATATACTAGCCCTTCTGTACCATCTTCTCTAACTCCAGAATACAGGCCTTGAGAATTTGCTTCCCATAGATCCACTTTAGCACCACTAAAAGGAACACAAGTTCCCTTTCCATCTCCATCACTACTAAGAACTTTATATACACTAACTGTTATATTCAAAGGAATGCCTTCCTGTATTGAATCATCAGATGGTTCAGACCTAAGATCAGAACGGTTTGGCATACCGTCAACAAAATATGGTCCCTCAATTTGTTGTGGCGTTCCTCCAACTTCAATTAAGGATGGTGTCAATGTACAAGTTTTGTTTGTAGATGCATCTTTTTGTTGCTGGGAGAGTTTATCAAAGGGAGGTGGAGATGCAGATTGGAACAGATCTGGAATATTTAAATTCTGAGCAAATGATTGTTGATTGGTTATGATTTTTATATCAATGGGCATGGTGACTAAGAAGGCAATAGTTAAAAATATCAAAAGTTTTTTGTAGGTATTCAATTCAAAGTACGTATACATTATAGTATTTATTTATAGATATTCTTGTCGGATCATATCCAAATCCTCCAGATATCTACATGCGAAATTTTGATAAACTAAATACAGTTTTGATTTTTCAAAATTATTAAAATATGAAGTCGCAATTATATGATAAGATTTCGAATTCCGACCCATTTCTGGGCATATTATGTGACTCTAAATTTAACAATTAAAAGTCTAAATTAACCTCCATTGAAAAACTTTCACAATAGAGTTTTTTAAATTAATTGATGTATTTTAACAAAATACTATGCTCTGTCGAATAACTAATTTGAATACAACCACATAGGCTGGTGTTGCACAC
>WHSX01000001.1:47855-73045 GCA_009379865.1 Candidatus Nitrosocosmicus sp. | reverse complement strand
AATATTACTAATTTATCAACTACCGAGTTCTTTCCAGTGCTTTTAACAATCTTATCAAAGTTCTTGTTCTTATCAGAATCGACTGCAATCGATACGCCCACCTTTTTTCCCATTTGATCGTTATATATTGCATCTAAATAATCGGTATCGATCTTTTCATTATATTTTTTTACAGTTCCCAATTCATCAAAATAACTTATCAAATTTCTGACGGCGTCTTTTACATTCGATTCCACAACGTCTTTATCAATAGAAATTTTTCTCATTTTAATAAAATCCGATATCGGCATTCCCATGATACTTCCTCTCAAACGTAACCCGGGATAGACATTTTTGATAGTCTCTTCTATTGATTGTTCGTCTATATTTGAAGAATTTTTCTTCAAAGACATTTCGAAGGCATGATATAATACATTTAAGATGGATCTTATGTTCCGAAAGTCCGGAAATTCATCATATATTATTTTTATTTTTGATGACAGATCTTTCTTTTCTGATGATGAAAGTTCACTGTTATAATGCAAAACATATTGAAGAACAATGCTATTTATTTCGTCGAAGGAATTCGATCCTGCCAAATCAATTTTATAATTTGCTTTTTCCAGACGATCGAAAAGTGATGGATTGATCCTGGAAATATCAGTATAAAAAGAAGGGGTAGTTACTATCATAAACAATGCATAGGGAACGTGAGAATTGATCAATCCCTTCATGTAATCCAAAGAATTTAAGTTGGTGTCAAACTCATCGATCTGAAAAATAGTAATTTTTTTGAACAATTTATAGTTGATCATGGCCAGGTTGGTCAGGACCATTGTAAGATTTTCAAATGTTTTTAGGTCGGAATAGTTTAATGTGCCTGTCTTGATAATTTCAGTAATTAATTGTATCTCTATTTTAGTAAATTCATTTGACATCAATTCAAACAAATGTTCATAAGATATTCTTATTTTTCTTTCACCCATTTGTTCTATCTTTTCAGAAATTGAGTTCCCATTTAGTGCGTCAAAAAAACCGTATTTGACTATCTTCTTTACTAACTTTGGGTTCTGAACATAACTGTCTTTAAGGTAATCAATTAACTTTACCTTTACAGAGTCATAATATTCTTTTCCAAATCCCCGTACAATAGAATGAAAGAAATTATCAATCTCCCTGGGTTGAACCTGAGTTAGATCAACGTATGAAATAATTGATTTATCGTTGATTTCAGACAAAGTTCTCATATGCAGCGTTAAATGTGTTTTACCTGATCCCACATCTTGGATTACGGAGATTATCTTGAAAAGATCTTCATTTAGAGGCGCTGTACTATTTAATTTCAAGTTCAATTCGTTCAAGCAATCCTTAATTGAATCTAACGCGGCGATGTGTCTTTTCCCCCCAAGAATATTGGCACTGGATAAAGTGGGTGTGGGACTACTAGGAAAAGGATTGACGGATAGATTGTATGGTGCCATCAAATACACCTCACAAATCCATGGACTATTCCTCTTAACACGACCCCTTCATAACCGCCAGATGATAATTCATATTTTTCTGGATATAACTCAATGATTTCACTTACAAGGCTGTAAAATGCATTGTTGGAAAGATCGCAGGATTCACACAACTCATCCCTAACCGAAGAGAGCTCTACCCAACCAATTGAAGTCGAGCGGTTCAATATTACTCTGTCAAAGTGTTCTTTAAATGTATCAATAGATATTTGATTATTATCATAATCTATGGTACTGGAATCGACTTTTATGTTATTTATTTTATCTTCGATTCTATTGAAGGAATTCTTAACTTCTACTAACTCGCAGTCAATTTTTTCTACATATTTAAATATGCTATCAGAGTAGTTGTTTAGTTTCTTTTGAATACCTATAATAGAATCGTATAGATATTTGAATTTTATATCTGATAAGAGTAAATGATCTAGATAATATTCCTTACCCCAGCAATAAACATATGTTCCTTTTTTAGATATGCATATCTTATCCTGTGACGTTAGTTCATTCAATGTATCCTCAAAATTATCCTCAGGATATTTTTTCTTTAATTCAGATTTCTTGACTCCTGCAGATCCAAAAGAATTAATATCATTATAGATCATATCAAAATCGGACATACTAGCAAAATAAAAAAATGAGTTAAAAAAAAGATAGTGAATAAAAAATAATTATGCTGTAAAAAAAAATAAACTAATATAGGAATTAGCGCATCTGAGGGAGATCCATGGGAATGATGATACATATGTCTGATAAAATAATGATGATAGCACTAGGGTATCTGACCTAATTTACAAATATCGGGACCGTTTGATACCTAATTTAATATATACATTAATAAATATTCTTGTCACAATAATTCTACAGTCAAGTTGTTCGATAATGAGAAAAGATATGAAGATATAGTTGGTATAGATGAAATAACTAAAAGAACCAATAGGTTGCTCGATGAATTCAAGGAAAATTATATAAAAAATAATAAAAATGATTTTATCAATGATGCAATAACAAATATGGTTGTTTGTTGCAAAACATACGAAAAAATTTTTGCAGGCTTCATAATTGTATCTCAAAGAAATAATATGCCCCAAGAATTAATAGAAGGATTTGTAAAATGGTCTACTGGACAACTAGAAGACCTCAAGGAAAAAATTCAAGAAATAGATAAAAAAAGAGATATGCGATAAATGTGGCGTTTATCTAATTTATTTGTGCATCGAATGAGTTAAATTCAGGATTAGAGTCTTTATTATTGAAAACTTGTGTCATTGAGTGGTCGACTAGAATCTTCTGCGATTAAAGATTATATTGAGGTTTCAAAGCCGCGAATTGTAATTGTACTTGTTATTACAGCGGTTGCCTCTATGCTTGCAGCAACTAGATTTGACAGTACACCAAACTCGGCATGGGATATTTCTGGATGGAATTTATTGTTTCTAATCATTGCTGGATCCCTTTCCTCAATGGGAGCAAGCGCGATTAATCAATTTTATGATAAAAATATTGACAATTTGATGGAAAGAACAGCCAAGAGACCGATTCCATCAGGTAGATTGAAAGCAAACAATGTTTTGATATATGGCCTGGCTTTGTGTGTTATATCAGTTATCCTTGCATGGTTCACACTAAATCCGATGGCAACTTTTATGATAGGGTTGGGAATTTTTTTCTATGTAGTTATTTACACGTTACTTCTTAAGAGAAGGAATGTTTGGAATATTGTAATTGGAGGATTCGCAGGAAGTGCAGCTGCTATGGCAGGTTGGGCAACAACCACAAATAGTATTGATGTTTTAGGATTTTTGGTAGGATGGATTGTTTTTATGTGGACACCACCTCATTTCTGGTGCTTAGCCATCAAACAAAGGGAAGAATATTCAAAAGCTAAAGTACCCATGCTACCGGTTATATATGGTAATCAAGTAACGGCTAAATACATATTCATAAATTCTTTGATATTAATTCCGTATTCGCTTTCATTATATTTTTTTGGATTGGGAATTTTGTATCTAGGTGTAGCAGCAGTGGCTGGATCACTAATGACTTTCTATCATTACAAACTTTTCAAGAATCCAACTCCAGAACTAGCATGGAAAGCGTACAAGGTAACAGCACCCTATCTAGTAATAATTTTTGTAGCAATTGCCCTTGACTCATTGTGGTACTTTAGATTTTAGTCATTTTTGGACGCTAAAAGAGGAGCTCAACTAATTTTTGATTCTGTTAATTCAATTCTTTTCTTATCTTTAGTCAACCAACTGACCCTAATGAGTCCATAAATTTCCAAATCCAATAATACTTTGTTAAATTCGTCTTCTAATACACTAACACCATCTTTAGACATAGAATTAAGTAAATCCTGATCGGTAGTAGTACCTAGCTGTTTAATCTTTTCAAATATAATATTTCTTATAGGATAATTCACATTATCAATTTTAACGTAGAGCATATTATAGGTTTAGAAATAAAATATTTTTTTGTTAGTTAATTAACCATAAAATATCTTATCATGAAATTTTGGAATTGCAGTTGTCAACTTTTTTTCTATTGATGAATACCAGTTATGTATATCATTTGTTATTGATGGTTTGACGGTGTTAAGTGCTTCTTCGAAATCAACATTAAAGATCATGTCCGAATTCTTGTGAATTGCATTAATTGCTGCAAATCTACAAAGGGCCACTAAATCTGCTCCACTAAATCCTTTGGTTAGCGAGGATATCTTGTTCAAATCCACATCAGGAGATATAGGCATGGCAGAGGTAATTTTTAAAAGAATATCGTTCCGAGAAACCTCATCCGGTGGATTGACAAATATGATGAGATCAAACCTTCCGGGTCTCAGTAGCGAAGTATCCAAGAGATCAGGTCTGCTAGTTATCCCTATTACTATAACTCCAAAGTTACCAGAATCATCCATTTCAGACAAGATTTGAGATAAAACTCTTTCATTTCCAGAAACATCATCAGAGGTACGCTGTCGACCTAGAGAGTCCAATTCATCGAAAACAACTATGCATGGAGAAGAGGATCGAGCTTTCCTAAATATTTCTCTGATGGCCTTTTCCGATTCCCCTACCCATTTGGATAACACTTCTGGTCCACGAACAAAAATGATATTCATGGAACCTTCATTTGCAAAGGATTTAGCTAGTAGGGTTTTACCACATCCAGATGGACCAAATATTAATGCCCCTTTAGCTGGCTTTATTCCCATTTTCAAAAATTTTTCAGGAGCTATGATTGGAGACAACAGGTTTTCCCTAAGAAGGCTTTTTTCCTTAACTAGACCCCCGACTTCATCCCAAGTTATATTTGTTGGTTCAACATAAAATTCCCTTAGCGCAGTTGGTATAATCTCCTTCATAGCGTTGGTGAAATCCTGTTGATTGATCCTTATGCTGTTCAAAATTTCAGCAGGCACTTGATTCTGGTTCTCTAATTCAAAATCAGTTAGAGTTCTTCTTATAGATTTCATTGCAGCTTCTCTGGATAGAGCCTTGATGTCCGCACCAGTATATCCATTCAATAATTTTGCCAAATCTTTAAGTTGGATGTCTGAATCAAGCGGCATTTCATGGGTATGGATTTTTAATATTTCAAATCTTCCATCCACATTATGAATTCCTATTTCTATTTCACGATCAAATCGGCCAGGTCTTCTCAAAGCTGGGTCCAGACTATCGGGTCTGTTTGTAGCACCCAATACAACGACATTACCTCGATCAGACATTCCATCCATCAACGCTAATAATTGTGCTACAACCCTTTTTTCCACATCGCCAAATGTCTCTTCTCTTTTAGGCGCAATGGCATCAATTTCATCAATGAAGATAATACTAGGAGCAGATTCTTTGGCTTTTTGGAAAATCTCTCTTAGTTTGCTCTCTGTTTCGCCATAATACTTGTTCACAATTTCGGGTCCATTAATGATATAAAAATTTGCTTTTGACTCAGCTGCCAATGCTTTGGCGATGAGGGTTTTGCCGCATCCAGGAGGACCGAAAAGGAGAATACCTTTATGTGGTTCAATTCCTATTTTTGAAAATACTTCTGGATGTCTGAGTGGAAGCTCTACTATTTCCCTCAAACGTGTAATTTGATTTTTCAAGCCGCCGATTTGCTCGTATGTAACATGGTAACTATCATGATAGAGTTTTTCAACACCCGTTCTGATGACTATTCTGGTAGATTTTGTAATTTTTACCGCCTCTCTAGGGATTGTGTTATAGACTTTAAACTCCAATGATGTCCCCAAAAAATTTAGGGTGAATTGCTCACCTTTGGTCACAGGATATCCTTCAAATCGGTTATTGAGGTACAAATTAAATTCATCTGAAAAATTCTTTGAAGTATTGCACGACAATACTACTCTTTCAGCAGGTTTAGGGTCAGTCTTTTTGACCAACACGTAGTCATTAAGGCTGATACCTGCATTTTGTCGCGTCTGGCCATCGATATGAATATAACTGTTCTTTTTAGTCTTATCCTCAAAACTAAAAACAGAAACGGTTGTTATTTTCTTCCCAGCAATCTCTACTATATCACCGTCAGAAACCCCCAATTTTTCCATTGAAATGCGGTCTAGGATCGCTTTTTTCTTTCCTACATCCTTGATTCGACACTCGGCAACTTTCATCTTAATAGTTGTTGCTTTGTGGGAACCAGAGAGAGATTTATCTTTTTTTTTCAAATGAACCCGGATGCTAATTATTAGAATTATTTCATCTTTACGGACTGTCTGCTGATATTGATGACTTGAATTTCACCAGCCCCGTCTATTTTTTTTATGGATTCTTCTAGTTTTTCCATTTCCCCCTCAGCATCATCTAATAAGAAATCACCCACAAGAGCATTTAAGCCAAATGCTATTGGCTCTATGGCATGCGCCTTCAATTCCATACCCTCAGGAACATTCGATTTCAGAACATTCGCCAATGAACCCATATCAGTTTCTGAATCTTCTGGTAGAATTTTGATCCGTGCTACAAGTCTAGCCATTTTAATTACGGTCCCTCGAATCCACACCCTACACATTTATAGGGTCTGGCAAATTCTCTACAGCTCTGACATCTCCAGATAATAACATACCCGCAATTTGGACAGTAAAATCTTACACATGCATCGTTAGGCATGATAGGTCTGTTACAAGAGGTACAAACAGGTAATTGTAACTGCTTTGACATGTTATGTAAAGGTCTGCAAACCGCATTTATATCTTGCTTAGATCCTTGACTATTTTGCGATATTCATTACCCATGAGCGTATGCATCAAGTTTATGGTCATACGAGTATTCATGAAGCGTTTGAGCGCAAAAGAATGAAAATCAAAATCTCCTGTAGAAGAGATCTTTTCCAGGGTGTTTTTTGATATATCAGAAAATATTTTGTCCAAGGCTCTATTATCTAGCCGTTCAAGTATTCGCCTAAATAAGAGCAACTTATCAAACTCACTCCCAAATCGAGTCAACCAATCATTCTCATATTGGTCTAAAGCCGAAGAATCATCCCCATCCAATATATATTTGGATATAGCACGGCCGGCATAAATTCCCCCCATTCCTCCCGTAAAGATTCCTCCTGCAGTCGTAGGTTTGGTCTGCCCTGCAGCATCCCCTACAATAACGGTTTTGGCACTAAAAAACGGCTTGACATACCCACTAATCCAAATTGGAGCATAAATCTTTCTCACGATTGAGTATGGCTTGCCCCGGGATTCTAGGAATCGTTCTATGGATAAATTTGGATTTATGTTCTTACCTGCTATACCTACTTTTCCCTTTCCTTCACCGGTTGGGATGATCCAGGCAAAAAAACCTGGATATAGATCAGAATCAAAAATAACTTCTATCGTGTCTTTCGTTATCCATGGGGCATAAACCTCAAATTGTCCCGATGGGATTATGTTCCTCTTGCCCTTATTTACCAATGAACCAACTCCACGAGCATCAACAAAAAATTTGCTTCCAAATACTTTTCCCCCTTGGATTTTAACTCTGAACTGATTTTCTTCGAAACTAACGGAAATAATAGAACTTCTAGTGTTAATCTCAGCACCATTTTTCTGAGCTTGAAGTGCTATCTCCTTATCAAAAGATCTCCTATCTATCACTATAACTCTTTGATTTTCGGAATTTATGTCAAAAGAGCTATTCCGGCTCCGAATTATCGCGCTCTTTATTTCATTATCTACTGTTTTTAATCTAGGGATTATTCCCAGACTTTCAAGCGCTTTTTGGCTGACAACTCCGCCGCAATGCTCCGGGGTTCCAATTTCGTGATCTTCTTCTAGAACTAGAACTTTAAGACCTCTAGACGACATTTCGCGAGCCGTCAAAAGTCCAGAAACACTCCCACCCCCGACTATGGCATCATAATGGTCTGCTTTTAATGCTAAAGTCAAAATTAATGAATAATATTAACTTGACAATTATTTATTCTATAGAGTATCAATACCAAAAAAAGATGATTAATCGATCTTAAAGTACAAATTGAAATGTCATTAGAATAGGGGCGGGTCCATAAAAAATAGAAAAGTACACCCTTTAGAATTTGAATTTTATCATTATTGTACGAAAAAAAGGCACATTAATTGAAGTGAAGTAAAAAGGTCATAGATAGAACGCTTGATAAAAATAGATCAATTTGGGTAGAAATAACTCGGATGTTCAGTTGTTTGCATCTCAGGTGTTTGTATTATAGTCACACTTGCACTCAACAAAAAAGTGTAAGCTCGGTTTAGCTTGATCGAATGCAACATGAAATAGTATTTTAATAGTTTCCTGACCATCCAAATCTAATAGACTCATATTTTATCAATTGCGTAAGATATCTATTCCAGGCATTTCATCTCCAGCTAAAAATCTCAGAGTCGCACCCCCTCCTGTAGATACATGAGTTACTTCCTTCTCAGAAACCCCAGATATCTTCATTGCCTCGAGGGTATCACCTCCCCCAATCAAGGTCTTTACACCTCTCCAATATGCCAATGCCATACTTACAGCAACACTCTTAGTTCCGTTAGAAAATATCTCTTTTTCAAAATACCCCATTGGCCCATTCCAAAAAATTGTACCCAAGCCATTATTATGAATTTCAAAGCTAAATTTTTGAATTGTCTTATCTCCGATGTCAAATCCTTTCATGTTTTTTGGAATATCCGCTTCAACAATATGGTATTGACTACTATCATCAGAAGAAGCCACCTTGTGGTCTATCGGCAGAATTATCTTATCGCTATGATCTCCTAAAGCCTTAGTAGCCCATGGTAAGTAGTCTTCTTCAATGAGAGAATCCCCCACAGAATAACCTTTTGCCTTAAGGAAGGTATATGAGGCAGCCCCGCCAATGAGCACCTTATTAGCTTTGGGTAAAAGATGGTTCAGAGCTCCAATTTTATCCTTGATTTTCACCCCTCCTATTACCAGCGTAAATGGGATCGAAGGATTTTCTCTCAGTAGGGATAAGTATTGCAATTCTTGTGTAAGATTAAAACCAGCGATTCTAGTGTCGAAATACTTGGCAATTCCATAAGTAGAAGAGTGTTTCCTATGGGATGTACTAAACGCATCGTTTACATAAATATCAGCGTAATTAGCAAGTTTTTCAGAAAATATAGGATCATTCTTTTCCTCTTCGGAGTAGAACCTCAAATTTTCAAGTAACAATACTTCGCCATTTTTCAAACCATTTATCATTTCGACAGTATCCTTACCTACACAATCATCGGAAAAAGTAACTCCAGCATTAAAGGAAGATAACATCTCACCAAGTTTTTTTGATACAGGTCGTAAAGAATATCTCAAGTCCTTGCCAGAAGGTCTGTCTAAATGGGATGCTAGAATAACTTTGGCACCCCGTTTTACTAAATATTCTATAGTTGGAATTGCAGATCGTATTCGATAATCTTCACTAACGGCATTATCTTTAACCTTTACATTAAAATCGACACGAACAAATATTCTCTTATTAAGATAAAACTGATCATCAAAATCTGTAATGGATTTTATCTGTCCCATAAAAGAGATAAAAATTATTAGTTATAAAATATTTGTTGTGAAATTTTCTTACATGGTAAATAATTGAATCCATAGGTTCAAAATATCGTCAATTTCTTTTAAAAATAGAACAAGTTACCCGGATATGTCTTTTAATCCACCTGTAAAGCCTTGAAGTCATTTATCGGATAGATGAATTGAATTCCTCAACCCTCTCCGTTTCTAACACATAGATATACAGATGTAGTTTATTAATCGGCCAATAATACTGGTACCTAAATTCAGCAACACCTGCAATCTCTATAACGAAATCGCAGAATGGAAAACATCCGATAGCACATGATAAGACCTTTGAAGGAACGCAGAATTGTAAGAAACTAGTTGAACCTATTTGGATATTATTTTAAAAAGGCGATTATGTATCTCAAGTGAACAAATCCACGTTTGACCTAATCTGATTTGATTGTATCCTTCTTAATAGGAGTTATTTTGGTAATAGTTGGACATCCCACCTTACTTGATGCCACCTTGAATGCCTTTTTAGCTAATTCTAAATTTTCCTTCGTAACATGTGCTTCATAGATGGTTCTACCTCGTTCAACTCGGGCGGCCAAGCCTGTGGCTTTACCGAATGCACGTCTCATTCCCTCCTGGAGACGATCAGCACCTGCTGTAGCAATCATTTTATTTTCCCTTAAAATTACATGCGGATAAACTCGAAGTCTAGCAAAAAAGCTCATATCACCTGCTTGGGCCATGGTCTTATTGCCCGCTAGTCTTGCAGCTTCAAGTGAGTTATGACGAATTTGAATTCGTTCTGTAACAGTTAGTTCAACTAAATAATCGTAATTACCCTTTGGTTGCCCGGATGCAAACCTAGCAATCTTAATTTGAGGTTTACCTTTAATATATTCACGCCTTACATAAGGCATACCACGAATTTCTCTATAATTAACACCTTTCACACCTATTCCTCTCTTTAATAAATAAATGAGGCCGTTGGCTGTGATTTAATTGTTATGTCCTCAGAGAATAATCCGGGCAATGACTCTATCGAGTCCTCTCAAGCCGATGAACCTAGAGATTTAGATTTAGCATCACCTCTCACAGAACCTTTCAATGACATGAAAACCAGTAACGAAGAAAATATTGATTCGAACTTTCTGATAGAAGCAGTTCACCATACAAAAGAAGGAAAAATAGTTGTTTCTGAGCCAAAACAGCAAGATCAACTGAGGAACAAGGGATTTGGAGAGGTATTTAATAAAGAATACTTGTTAAACAGCCTTGAAAGCTTATATTTACTTCAAAATAATAAAATTAAAATTTACAGAAACAAAACAGAATATGATTTTTCTACATTTTTGAAGTCATTGATAAAAAAAGATAAAAAGATCTTGACAAAGTATCTGATTTTTAGAGATTTGAGAAGCAAAGGATATGTTGTCAAAGAAGGGTTTGGGTTTGGATCAGATTTTAGAATTTATGAGAGGGGAGAATATAACAAGAAAACCTCAAAATATGTCTCTGTTGGATTAAACGAAGGAACCAACATAAAAGCGTCGGATTTTGCCGAGGTTATTGAACAAGTAGAAAATATGGGCAAGTCTGTTGTTATAGCGGTTGTAGAGCGGAGAGGTGAAGTAATTTATTACAAGACCTCAAAGATGACTTTTTTTGACAACAAGAAATCGAAGAAATTAGTCACCTGAAGTCATCATCTAAATATATAATTCTTTCTGTAAAAATTATAGATATATAGAAATGCCCAGGATAAATGATCTTCAAGACCGATTCAGAAGAGAAATTTGCAATGAGATATTTGCAGTTAATAAAGACATAAGGTTTGTTGGAATCGTAAATAGGGAAGGGGAAGTTATAGAAGGCGGATTCCGAAAGGGGATAGAGCCATTACTTGATCAGAACGAAGAACAGGATATGTATCTACAATCGCTCTCCAATATCAGTTTTTTTCAATCATTCTCAGAAAAATTCGGCCCAGTAGACTACTTATTAATTAAACAAAAGAAAATTAGCATGATAACGATTCCTTATAGAGCTAACATATTATGCATATCAGTTTCTTCTCAATCTGATATTGACAGAATCAGGGATGAAACTATCAAAATAGTTTCACTCTAAAACATCAAGCGTTCCAATAAACTATTAAATAAAGTATTATACCCATATACGTATGACTTAGATGGAAAAAGTAGTTTGCGAAATTTGTTTTTATCAAGGAAATAAAACGGAATTTGAGGATAATAGTGATTACTGTATAGAGTGTGTATGTGATCACGCCATGTGCCCAAAGTGCAAGAAACCCTATCACGCAGCCATGATTACCGAGTAGCTGATATACTAAAGTAGATCATTGGAACGGGCTTATAGAATATATTAATAGCATGTTAAATACAGACGTTGCAAGACGATGATGAATAAGATAGTCCCCCTATTACGTTGAATTCGTTTCAATTAAGATGAAGAGAATAAACCGGACTTCCGAGTTTTGTGACAAATTTGTATTTGTAACGCTTTTGCGCCCTCGCTTTGTTACAAATATCATCAATATTCATTGGATTCTCAATTAGCTAGGTATGTACTCATTCATGAAATTTCGGATTATCAAAAACTTATATGTTTTTACGGAATTTATTGAATAATAATACGTTTCTAAGATTTTTTTGTAAGAAGTTAGCTTAAGTGGAAAAATTCATTTAGACATCAGTGTTCCTTGTTTGGCTTCACAATATTCAACAGAATAATTTACAATTCCATTTAGAAAGGAATATTCCTAGGCACAAGCGTATTATTAAGATATCTTTAGAGTTTCCAGCATCACTAACATTGCTTACACCCACCCTGAGTGACTGTATCCTTTTGGTCGGCATTTGATGTATGAAGGAAAACAAATGAATCTTTAAATCTCGCAAAGTTTCCTCCTCGTTTGTCAAACCATGGCTCAAGCTATTTGTAAATATGCATAACAAGAGGAGAGGATAAACGCTTGAGTTAATAGCCCATCTAATCAATCAATTTTTGATTCTGAATCCATTATAAGCTGCTGATCGGGTTGTGTCTTAAAATGCCAAGGTATTAGATTCGATTCAATAATGCTAAAAGTCTTTAATAATAATTCGTTGTATATGATCTAGAATGCTGGTTCATTACTAATCAATCGTTGTAGATGTTCTAAGATTCCCGGTCAACTTTATTAGATACAGGTAGTCGTTAAATTAAGAAATAGTAGCCATGGCTATTGCATTTTTTTCTAAAAGATAGCAACAATGATTATTTTTCAATTTCGGTATAATATAGTTTTACAGAAGCATGAATGGATGAGAACGATGACGCTTCCTAATGCGGCGACTCACTGAAGCGGCGACTCTGGCTCATAGAAACAACTTGTTCCAAGCACATATCCTCCTCAAGCAGTCCTCCAACTAGAATCTAGTTCAAGCATTGAATTGGTCAGACATATTACTACCATAATCAGTAGTGAAATCAAATCCTCCCGTTAACACCCAATAGCAAATTCGGAAGTCAAAGTATTGTTGACTATCTGGATGTTATTGAAAAGGTGGAGACAGGTTCTACAGCCGAAAATATTTAAAAAATTACCATAAGGTACCCATGAGACGAAATATCCTCAAAGCCATGCAGGATGTAATCAATAATGTAAAAGATGTATAGTTAGAGGTTAATGATAGGAATTTTGGATATTGTTGATGCAATAAAAAAAACGCCCATTTATCCCATCTTGAATCATCAAATACATTCATTTAACAGTCTGAAGGTTAATTCATTTTCTATTACTGAGCAATAACATTGACAATAACTTCTTGTTTTGTTGCTAAGGTAGATAATGTGGCTATTGATAAAATGCTGGAATTGATAATTCCTTAAATATAAACATTCGACATTATATCACATGTTTAGACATATTGATTCTTTCGATGATTCTTTTACGCAAAATGACAAGGATTACAACAGAATTCTCAAGGAGTTGGATTATTTTACTGACGTTCTACCCACTGCAGATAAGAAACTACTTTTCAAAATGATTAATAAAGTATATTACAAATATCAAAGATCAATACTAACATATTCAGAAAGTGACACCGAATTAATGCTTTCATTGGTAATGGCGTTGATAGTGGAACAAATTAAAGAATTAAGTACATTCAAAAAAAAAAAGACTAACTAGGAAATTTGAAAACCATATACTGACTTTTTTTGAATAGATAATATGCTAGCATTTTGACGATGATAGCTGTTTGCTTTAAATTAGTCGCTGAGAAAATAAGCAGATAATAGAGTGGAAGAAACCTATACTGAAAATCATCACAAAGTTTGTCAAACTCGATTATTAATTTAGATCTCTATGAGATAGAAAATTGTTAAGTAACAAAATATAATAAGTTTTGAACTATAGTTCATTACTTATGAAATATTTAAATTATGTATCAAATTATTAAAATTATTATAACCTATGTTGCAATATTTATATAGCCTAAAAACACAATTAATATAGATACTTAATGTTTAATGAAGATTCTTGCAGAAGGTGTGGTCTGATGCTGACTGCAATATGCAGATGTAATGATTGCTTAGAGACTTCTTCTTGGACTTGTAAAAATTGTAACACCTCCATAGATCGTGTACACTTTCATGGATTTGAAAACTCTAATCCAGGTTCAAACAAGGTCCACCTTGAAGTTTATACCTCCTAGTAAAATTCATCAATTTGGTTAGGAGAAAACCAATCAATATTTTATGGACCTCATGAAGATTTCATGATTACCAGGAGTGTAATCTTCCCAAGATACTGAAATGGCATCGTCCAATGCATTAATTGTAATAGAGGGACATTCTGAAATACCAGGGTTCCAACTCAAATTGTAGATTGTATAATCACCAGTTTGGTTAAAGCTTCTCATAAACAGAAAAATTTCCTTATTGAATATCGGTTCAGAACCGGCGGTCATATTAAATTCAGGTTCAACAAGACTGCCCTCAAATGAGGTGAACAATTTATCCTGATAAGCGACTGTATCTAAATTTGCTGCATCAAGAATTTGATCAACTGAGATTGGAATTTGATCGATTGTAAAATTCTTCCCACCATCTGAACTTTTTGCGGTAAAAAGGTTTCCTAATTTATTTACGGTGTCCGTCTGCACCCAAGTTATGTATACGTATTTATCAAATGCAGACACCTGTGATTTACCATTGTCAAAACTATCATTATGATCGAATCTAACTGGGCTGCTAAAACTTTTTCCAAGGTCTTCACTCTTGATAAAATATATTCCAAGCTTATAACCCGTTAGATCCTCTTGCTCTTGAACGACTCGAGGTTTGAACCGGTTATCGTCGTCTACATTCCAGGTAATATACACATGATTCTCATCTGCAAACACTTTTGGATAGGAATCGCTGCTATAATCTGAAAGTATCTTCTCACTACCAAAGGACTTACCCATATCATCACTAACTCGCAAAGCAACCGAAGAATGAGTAGAATTAGATTGTTGCCATACAACTAAGACATGTCTATCATTTGAATAAATATCAGCGTTAGATGCATTGACATTATCGTTACTTAATGAAAGACTTTCATCAAAGGTTTTACCCCCGTTATCACTTGATCGTAGGAATACTTGTTTATTACCATTAGAGTTGTCAACCCACGTCAAATAGATATTATTTCCTGATGAAGCGATATGTGGATGTTCTGAGAACCCAGAATTATTGCTGATATTAAAGGTTTCATCGTTTGAAACATTGCCTAAATTGACGTTTTTGAAAAAAATATCGTAATTTCTATCCTCCAGATTTGATGCTCGAGTTTTATAATTTGAATCTTGCCAAACAAGGGAAAAGTTAGTTTTACCAACGCTTTGAATCTGTCCATATACGGAATCGTTCTTATTATTGCTGAGGTTATATAACTTTGAATCATCAACTGGATTTAGTACTTTGGAGAATACAAGATTACCTTTGTCATTGTTATAGTAGGAGATGATATTAGATAATGGGATTATCAGCAAAAATAGAAATATTGTCATTATGCTTCTAAATAGTGTGCTAACCATGATTTTTGTCAATAAAGTTACTTCATAGATTATTTTATATATTTTACTTTGGATTCAAATATCTTCTGAAGGTTAATCCTTCCTATCATGAAGGATTACTTTTCTTTTTAAAATCTAACGACAAGGAATTAATGCAATATCTTAACCCAGTTGGATTTGGACCATCATCAAATAGATGACCCAAATGGCATCCACATTTTGAACAGACTACCTCCTTCCTAATCATACCGTAATCATTGTCCATTTTTTCTTTAATATTCTCATTATTTGATGGAGCCCAAAAGCTTGGCCAGCCTGACTTTGAATCATACTTACTATTAGAGTCAAATAATATAGAACCACAGCACTTGCATGAATATACACCATTTTCTTTATTGTGCAAAAGGTTGCCAGAAAATGGTGGCTCAGTTCCACGATTTACACATACCTCAAATTCCTCAGGAGTTAATTTTTTTTTAAATTTGATTTAGAATATTCTTCTGACATTTATCAATACAATAAATGACTACATTATTTAAAAATTTAACGATCAAAGACATCGTCTTAATTCTCAATTATACTTATTGAAAAATGTAACTCTGATTGGCATCTAACTTTAATGAAATTACTATTTTTCAAAGATGGAGACGGCAATTCCAAATCTGCCATAAAAATCGGCGCGATTGACATGTGGAAATCATTATTCGTACTTTGAATAGCTGATAAGTATCCAAAAATAAAAGTTTTTATTTAATCTTGGGGCACTAATCATTGATTAGAAATAGGCAAACGTAAAGTTTTAAACGAAGCTCACTTGAAGGAACTGGTCATGCCCCAGGAAGGAGAGTTATTTGGAAGAGTAATTAAATTAGTAGGCGGGGATAATATCATTGTAAAGAGTAATGACGGAAAAGTTAGGACATGTAGGATTAGAGGGAAGATAAAAAGGAGAATGTGGATACGTGATAATGACTTGGTATTAATTGCACCATGGGATTTTCAAGCAGATAAAGCAGACATTATTTGGAGATACATCAGCGCCCACGCAGACAAGTTAGAACAAGAAGGACATCTCGAAGGTTTGAACAGATAGAAATCACAGTATATTATTCTATTGTACCCCGCCACTGACCCACAGCAAAATCATAGTTAGCCTTACACTACGTGTATAACTCATTGCGCACTCTCTGACGGGGATTAATGATTATAAAATTAAACACCTATATATCGTTTAACTAAGAGCCACATTGGCAAAAAAATACCCCTTTTAACTACAAATAGCCGTTATTAACTTTAGATTCATAAAGATGTCGAGACACTCTTGAAATCAAAATTAAGCATACCTAAAGAAGTGTAAATAAATTATTTAGAAATTATATATTACGATGTTTTGTCTAGACAAGACTACAAATCCTTATACGATGCGAATTTGATCAAGTTTCAGGATTTCAACTACCCCTGATAAGTTGAATTCGAAAATAGTTATTAACGTACGCAAGTTAAGATTATCCAAAACTTGAGGATGAATTTCACCAATCTCACCAATTACATCATCTTTCAAGAAAATCCTTGCAGAATGACCTGGAAGAAAATAAGCAGTATCATATCTTGGTGTAGTAACAAACGCATTGAAACAATACCTCATAAAAGATTCTAAATTGGATTTAATTTCTGTATAGTCTGTCGTATTGTGAGCAATTGAAACACAGAGTGACCAATTTTCTCTGATTTCATTATTTGTCGTTGAGAATGTCTTACCTATCTCAAATAATTTTTGAGGATATTTTTCATGAATATTGTTAGAAAAGGTGTATATTAAAGAAGGAATTAGGCTGTTCCTCAATAACTCAAATTCAGTATTTTTTGAATCACCCAAAGAAACTAAATTTTTGTCTGAGTGATCATCTTCCAAGAAAACATCTTTGACCAAGTTTTTTGATATTACATTAGGATTGATAATTTCCATAAATCCGAGGCCAATTAATATGTCACGCACTTTATCAAAAATAATAGATTGGCTATTCTTTCGGCCAGGAAAATAAGTGGCAGGATATAATGGTCCTAAATTAAAGATTCCATAACCAATAGCTACCTCCTCGGAGACATCTACTTTATCAAACAAATCTATTCTATAACTAGGGATTATGCATTCTAGTTGCCCTTTACCTTTGTCTAAGCCTTCACATCTGCTTCTCTGAAGACATACCAAGATTTCGTCATGAGTTAGTTTGAGACCTAATATCTTATTAACATAGTCAAAATCCAAATGTATTCTATGCGGTTCCAATATTGGAGTAACAATTTCTCCATAAAAAGGAGAATCAACCATCAAAGAATACAAATCAAATCCCATATCGCTCAATTCAAACGACAGTATTGAAAGTATATCCTTAGCAGACTTAGAATTCACTGATGTAACTTCTATAAATAGATTACTAGTTAACAGATCTACTTTTGTTGTGTTTCCATTTATGATAGGTGGAAATGAGATAACGTTATCCTTTGAGTCGAGTAAAATAGGTACTATGTCAAACTTTTCCAAAATGTGACCATACTTTTTTCCAACATCAAAATCTGTAAGGATATTGTCAAGGCTGTATTCTTTTTTTCCATCTAGTGGCATAAATTTGATTTGTCTGGAAACCCCTTTATATGAAAGCGGAAAGGTCAATGCATCATAATTATGTAAACCGATTGAAGACTTTTTTCTCTTTCTACCTAACCCATTCTGCAAATCTTCTTGCATAGATATCAATTGTGTTAATTCTTCATCATTAATAGGAAAATCTCGTTTGGCAATCAAACCATAAATAATGGGTCTTACATCTTTCAATTGTCCATCTACTCGTATTAAACTTGAAGACGGATGAAGATCTTGTATAGTAGGACATCCTAATTCTCCATTCAATATTCCTTTTAGAGCTCTTACGATCCCGTTCTCAGAAGAAAAATCTGGTCGATTGGGATTAAACTCTATCTTAATTTTATCATTAGTCTTGTCAAATCCTTCTATATCAAGACCCAAGTATGGTAATTTTTCAATAATTTCATCTAAAGCTCTTTCAGGAAAGATTCTTGAGAGCAAAGATGGTCGAAGGTTTACTACAGGCATTTAGGGACACTCTTTAGCCAGGCTAAATTATTTGAATATAATTCACGTATATCATCAAGATTAAAGCGTAACATGGCCAATCTTTCAAAGCCTCCTCCCCATGCCAATACAGGATTTTTTATACCCAATGGTTTAGTTACCTCAGGTCTAAAAATTCCCATACCAAACAATTCTATCCATTTATCAAATTTCTCATTATATACCATTGACTGAAGAGAAGGTTCGGTATAAGGGAAAAAGGTAGGCCAGAACTTGATCTTCTTTATCCCAAGTTTAGAATAAAACTCGGATTGAATTCCGATTAGTTGCCTTAGATTGGCGTCTTCATTCACATAAATCCCTTCGACTTGATGAAATTCAACAAGATGCTTGAATGTCACTTTTTCGTTCCTAAATACTCGACCTATCAGAAAAACTTTATCCCTCTCAGGTGTTCCTTCAGACAAGTATTGGAGTGTTACAGGGGTGGTGTGAGTCCGCAAAACGTATGGTTTAGAATCTTCAATATTCCAATCATATTGCCAATTTTCCCTATGGATTTTGGATACATGCTGCACTAAGGAAGTATTTTTTGGTAAAGGAGAATAGAGATCCGTTTGAGATTTCAGGTAAAATGTATCTTGCATGTCCCTAGCTGGATGATCTTGAGGAATAAATAATGCATCAAAATTCCAAAAACAGGACTGAGTCAGGTTTCCTTCAATCTCACTAAAACCCATACCGACCAATATTTCCTTGACTTCATCTATGAAATCGACCAAAGGGTTTTTTTTACCATAATTTAACAATGGCAATGGTGCTTCTACATCAATCTGTTCAAAAATTAGATCCCTCCATTTTCCAGATACTAAAACATCCTGAGTCATTTTTCTAACAACTTTATCGCTGGTTATTAACAATGAATCAACAAGATGGACACTAGTTTGCGTAATCCTGTATTTTTTGTGTACCAACTTCTCTGCAACTAAGAGATTATGTCGTTTTTTTAATGATTCATATGCCTTCTTATCTTCCTTGTCAATTAGAGATTCTAACGCTGTTGTTGTATTTTTTAATTTGGCCATGAAATTCTCCTCACTTGATGATTTATGCGAATCTGGAAGAAGAGTTACCTTGTCATCAATTATACTAATCCAGTTATTTTTTTTGCAAAACCGAATCGCTCCAAAAACTTCCTTATCGTTCCCGTTAAACTCTTCACTGTTTATGATTTCCGACAATTTGGTTACACCCTTGTCTACAATATTGACAAGTTTTCTTTCAGGGAGAACAAGGGGCTCTTTATCAGACATATCAGGATGCAAATAGATTTTGATATTCGTATCCTCACTGATTTGTACGAGGTCTTTATACCTCAACCATTCAACCCCTCTGCGCACTTGGTCTACTGTTAATTCTGAACTTTTTATAAGGTCAGACTCGGTCACCCAATCAGCCTCTACCAATCTCAGTACGCTCAGAATTTTCTTCTCAATGGGATGCAATGATGAAATCGATAGTTTTGAGTTATCTTCAAACTTAGATATATCACTGCTTGCAACTTCATCCTTATCCATTATATAAGTAGAAAACTTGCGCAAGTATTTTTAAACGTTTAAACTTTGGTTATTTAAAGAATAATTTAAGGATGCCAAGTGAAAAGGAAAGCATTTCATTTGAGAAAAGCAACATGACGCTAGATTCGAGTGACATAAAAATTGATAATGATTCTGAATCGGATTCAAATGGAATTAAAGATTTTGTCGTTACTCCCTGGGAAGTAGAGGGAGATATTGACTACTCTAAGTTGATCGAAAGATTTGGTACCCACACTATTGATGATACTTTATTAGAAAAAATTAAGTATTTTACTGGAGAATTACATCCATTTCTCAAAAATAAATATTTTTTTTCCCACAGAGATCTAGATGTGGTTCTAGATGAATATAAGAGAGGCAATAAGTTTTATCTTTATACAGGGAGAGGTCCCTCCGGATTGGTTCACCTGGGACATTTGATGCCATGGTTATTCACAAAATATTTACAAGAAAAATTCGATGTAAACCTAATATTCCAATTGACAGACGATGAAAAGTTTCTGTTTAACAGTAATTTGGATATGGAAGCCATTCAAAAATATACATATGAAAACATACTAGATATTATTTCGATAGGATTTGATCCAAAAAGAACCAAGATAATTGTTGATACCAAGCATATTAAATATTTGTATCCTTTGTCTATTGAAATTGCGAAGAAAATCACTTACTCCACAGCAAAAGCCGTTTTTGGATTTTCTAATTCTTCTAACATTGGGATGATAGGCTTTCCCCCTGTTCAGGGCGCGCCTTGCTTCCTACCATCAATAATTGAGAATAAACCGACCCCTGTCCTTATACCGGCGGCAATTGATCAGGACCCCTATTGGAGAGTGACCCGTGACATAGCGGAAAAATTGGGCTATCCCAAACCAGCCCAGATCCATAGTAAATTTATTCCAGGACTTACTAGTGTAGGGAAAATGTCTTCCTCAAGACCCGAAACTGCATTATTTACCGTTGACGATCCCGAGATCCTGGAGACAAAAATCAAAAATACTTTCACCGGTGGTCAACCAACGGTAGCTCTCCAACGAAAATTAGGTGGAAATGCTCACATTTGTCCAGTGTATTGGTATATGAATTATCTCTTTGACTCCGAAAAGGAATCTCAAGAGAGATATAATGATTGTACGAGTGGTAATTTGCTCTGTGGAGAATGCAAAAGCGACATGATAAAAAAGGTAAAACCATTTATTAAAGATATACAAACAAAGAGAGATAAGGCGCAAAATTTGATTAAGGATTTCATGATTGACGGAAAAGATTTTTTTGAAAATAATAATTCTGGTTTTGATTGACCAATATTTTTGAATCCAAGTTGAAGTTTAAGTTCATTTGTCAAGATAGTTATGAGGCGGAAAAATTAACAAGCATTTTTGCACTGCAAAAGGATAATACACTTTTTGTCAGCAATATCGTAACAATAATCGATAATGAAGTTGTCGTCAAGCTAAAAGATGGTTCCCATCACAGCATCATGTTTAAGGATAAAATAAATTCATACAAGTTAGAACAATTTTTTAATGAACTTTTATCACGAAAGGGGCAAGTTACTGACACAAAATATGTAGGAGAGGTGGCATTCGTAAGTATAACTGAACCTGTAGCTTAATAATCCAAACTATTGAAAATTGGTTCACACATAATCCCTATTAAATTCATCCAGAATTAATTGGTAGACTTTCTCAAAATATAAAGTAGTCGAGTAGGGCATCAACGGCATAAAATCTCTTATAGTTTCAAGAACCAAAGGAACCGCACGTTTCGATAATTTAATTTCAAATTTCATCCAAAGAATTCGATTCTGAGTAAATACTATTTTTTCACCTAACTCTCTGTTACAAACTTCCTTAGCCTTGTCCTCAACGCGCTTGTACCAATATGCAAGTACTTCCGGGTCAAACCCTCCGCTAAGATTTGTAATGTTATTACAATAATCTAGTATTAAATCGTCTATTCCATTTTTCATTTTATAAGGTTAAATTCAAGCTAAAAAATTTATCACTAGGTATTAAATTTATTTGATAAAGAGAGATTATTTTTTATTCTTTGATATATTGCCCATCTCATCGATCTCATTTGCTCTGATGCGACTGGAAGAAATAGGTAACCCATCTTGGGCCAATTTCAATTCAACTGAAACTATATCAATTGTTGGGAGACCCATTCTTGTCCTGATTTTATTAACTTGTTTTCCTTTGTAACTTGTCTCGGTACTAGCTACCATACAATCAACTTTTTCGGAGAACATTAACGGCCCAAATACATCCTCAAGCATTGTAATCTCGTAGAGATTGGACCCAATTTCACTATCAATGGTTTTGACTAGATTGAGTTTTCGTACTTCAAATGAATTGTTTATATTTTTCTTTAATTTTTCTTTTACTAAAGTATCTGATGATAAACCGATTATAACGAATTTTCCTATCTCAAACGACTGTTTCAAAAGTTCCATATGTCCAGTGTGCAAAATATCAAACGTACCGCCCATGGCTACGCAATCATATTTTTTCAATAGAGATGTCATTTAGAAAAATAATATAAAATTATTGACTTCACACTTAAACTCAGGTTTTGACAAATTTATAAATACCTAATTGGAGGATAGATAACTATTGTCATCTACAGTTGCAGAATATATCTGTGAAGATTGTGGTTCTCTACTAATTCATCTGAATCCAACTACGCTGCAGAGCATAATAGAGGTTCACTCACAATTATGTCCGATAAAAAGACAAAAAATTCTTGCGAATGCAGAAGCTGAGAAACTAAAGAAAGCATCCGTAACAAGGAATTCAAGCATCCCAGTTCAAGCTACCCAAATAGTCGGTGGCGCTCCACCAAGTGCTGCATCCATACCTCAACAAGTTGTTGCGCCCAGCATGAATGAGAGCGGTGCCAGTTCATCGCTACCACTGACAGGCTCTGGAACAGACTACCAGACAGCAGAAGGACCTATAGATACTGGCTTTAAATCAAAGAGACAACCCGCAGGGAAGTTTCAAGGAATCCAAGTTTGGGGTCCATACGATGCACCTGGACAACTTGGGATTTGGGGAACTGATGTATGTGTTGATTTTGACATTTGTATTTCAGACGGTGCCTGCATTGATGCATGCCCTGTGAATGTTTATGAATGGCTTGAAACACCAGGACATCCAGCATCAGAGAGGAAACCATTTATGATTAGAGAAAAGGATTGTATTTTTTGTCTGGCATGTGAAAATGTCTGTCCTCCACAAGCGATAAAAATATTTGTAAAGTAAATCAAGATTTGAGATAGTCATGTCTATATCAAATTTGGTCCAAGGTAATTTTACTAAGTCATCTAGTTGACAATATACAAAGACAAGTTTTCAATTAGTAAACCCGTCAGATTGGGTATTGTTGGGGGTGGACAGCTTGGAAAGATGATGGCTTTTGAAGCAAAGCGCATGTTTATGAAGGTAACAATACTAGATCCAAACAAGGATTGTCCTGCTTCAAATTTAGCAGATAAACTAATCATTGGTGACTTCTCTGATGAACAAAAAATATATGATTTATCAAGAGAGGTCGATATTATCACTTATGAAATAGAATTAGCGAATGCTACTGCCCTCAATAATCTTGAAGAATCAGGATTCTTGGTACATCCATCACCAAAGACCCTCTCAATCATTCAAAATAAGTACCGTCAAAAAAAATTTTTGAGAGAAAATAGGATTACAGTCCCTGACTTTGAACTAGTTTCTAGCGAAGAACAACTGATGCAATATTGTTCTAAATCAGGGTTTCCTGTATTATTAAAGGCATGTGAGGATTCATACGACGGTCGCGGTAATTACTTGATTAGATCAGAAAATGAAATAAGTAAAGCCCTAACTCACTTTTCAGGCCGTCAATGCATGGTAGAAAAGTTTGTGTATTTTAAAAAAGAAATTTCCATCATGATCGCCAGAAATTTATCGGGTACTATTTCGTACTTTCCCATAGCAGAGAATATCCATGAGGATCATATTTTGAAAACTTCTATAATCCCTGCCAGAATCAGTAAAGAAACGGAAAGAAAAGCGATAAATTTGGCAATAATGACTATGAAATCTCTAAAGGGATCTGGTATTTTTGGAATAGAAATGTTCGTTGATGAGGAAGACAATGTATTGATAAACGAAATTGCTCCAAGACCTCATAATTCTGGCCATTATTCTATTGAAGCCTGTTCGATTTCTCAATTTGAGCAACATATTAGAGCAATCCTTGATTATCCACTTCTTCAGCCCATACTACTTTCAAATGCTGTAATGATTAATATTCTTGGGCCGAACAATTATACTGGTCCATATGAAATTACGGGGATAGATGAATTGTTTGCTATTCCGGGAGTTAAAATTCATATATATGGTAAACTAGAAACGAAACCAAATAGAAAACTAGGTCATATAACGATTGTATCAAATAGCGTGGACCCTATCTTAACTAAGGGCAACGTAGAAGATCTTCTCAAAGTCCAAGAATCATCGTCTTAGATCTAAAAATTCAAATTCCACCAGTTAGAAGATCAAGTATATTCTTTGTCGAAATCTAATCTAATTAATAATAAAAGCAAGGATAAGTCAGAGGGCCAACCGGAGCTTAGTGAACCAGTGGGTTTGAAAAAAACTGTCTCACCAATAGTTGGAATAATTATGGGTAGTGATTCAGATCTGCCGATAATGAAAGAAGCCGCTCGAGTACTGAGTGAGTTTGAAATCTCATATGAAGTAAAGATAATCTCTGCTCATAGAACGCCAGTTGAAATGGTTGAATATTCTCAGACTGCTCAATCACGTGGTATCAAGGTCATAATTAGTGGTGCTGGCGGATCTGCACACCTACCAGGCATGGTCGCCTCGATGACACCTATACCCGTGATTGGAGTGCCTATCAATACTTCTGCCAATCCTCTT
>WHSX01000001.1:21511-47845 GCA_009379865.1 Candidatus Nitrosocosmicus sp. | reverse complement strand
AATCCTCTTAATGGAATCGATTCGCTCTATTCCATAATCCAAATGCCACCAGGTGTACCTGTTGCAACAGTAGCAATTAATGGAGCAAAGAATGCTGGTCTTTTAGCATGTTCAATCCTCTCTATTTTTCAACCGTATTTACTAAAGAAGTTGAATCAATTCAAGGAGAAAATGAGAGAGGAGGTCAAGCTAAAGAATACAAAATTAGAAGAAGTCGGATTAGATAAATATCTAAAGGGACTTCAAAAGGCGCAGACTAGAAGATAATGATTATAAATGATTTTTTTTTATCATAAATGAAAGTTGGATTTAAAAGTTGCCATAATAGGTTGCGGAGCAATCGGACGTGAAATAGCGCTTAGTATTGACGCTAAGAAAATACCAAACTGTAAGTTGTCTATCTTATTTGATATAGATTCCTTAAAGCTAGAATCGTTGTATAAGAATTTGCACACCAAACCATCTAGTATATTCGATGACTTTGATGAACTTGTTGCATCAAATGATTATCACAATGTCAACCTGGTCATTGAGGCAGCATCTGTTAAGGCAGCTCAAACTTACATGGCTGCCATACTGAAACAAGGAAAGGACATTATGATAATGAGTATAGGTGCCTTTTCCGATCCTGCATTTTATGAAAACATTATTCAGGTATTGACCGATAATGATAACAATGTTTTTCTACCATCAGGGGCGATTGGAGGAGCTGATATTATTCGTAGTGTGAAAAACTACATAGAAGAAGTTACTATCGTAACCACAAAAAGCAATAAATCACTAAAAGGTGCGCCGTATTTTTACAATAATGACATCGATATCGATGTCATTAAAGAAAAGAAGGTTATTTTTGACGGTAACGCTATTAATGCAATCAAGGAATTTCCTTCAAATGTTAATATCTCAGCATTAGTTAGTCTAGCAGGAATCGGGTTTGAAAAAACTAGGGTCAAAATAGTCGTAGATCCGAAAATAATAAACAATCAGCACGAGATACAGGTCAAGTGGAAATTTGGAAGTTTTCAAATCAATGTTGATAACATACCCAGTCCTGACAACCCCAAAACTAGCTATTTAGCCATATTGTCAGCAATCGAGTGTCTAAGGGGTATTTGCGCAAAGAACTTGAAGATAGGTTCTTAATTAACCAACTGTTGTTATCTTGTTATTAACAGCGTAGTATACCCACGACTTTCTTTAACAACCTCATTTTCTAATTCTTCAACTTTGATAGTTATTGAAATTACTTCCTCATCGTCGAACTGATTTGGGTTAATTACGATAAATTCATCGAGCAAATCCGATGGATCAAAACTAGTCTTACTGTATTTTATGTCTATTTTATTACTAGATGATAATAAGAAAATATTGTCCTTGTCATAGTTACAAACCCTAACCTGTCTTTGTTGACGGGGAAAAGACCTCAAGTTAAGTTTTATGGACTTTTTCTCATGAATTATATATCTTTTTTGGTTGCTACTAAATACATCTATCTGAAATGGATATCCTGCAGTAGTTTCAGCCATCTTGCTGATCCCGTCATTCATAATTATGTCAATCTTTTTTATGGTGTTTCCAAAATTAAATATCCAATCGTTTGTTTTTCTTACGATTTCATCAATCTCCTTATTTCTTTGATCCTGTTCATCTTTTGGAAGCTGATATCTTTCTACCCAATCCACATAGTCTTTACTTATATCATGTATGAACTCGGTGCATGTATTCTGGTAATCTTCTATACTAGTGGCTCGTTCAGAATCTCTGTCGGATGCAAACATTATAGGGTATAGTTTAGTCAATTAACTTATTTATTAAACTTTAATTTCAACTTACTTGTGGAAGAATTTACTGATCTGTTGCTTGAATTCAAGAATAATATCGATGCTAACATGAATTTTTTTCAGAAAACTGTTATTCAGAACCCTACACTTGCATACTATAAGTTAAACGAACTATCAAAATTCGTCGGGTTAAGGCATGGTCTAGTCATGGAAATTCATTTTCCAGATCGTAGGAAAATAGGTGACATTAAACATTATGGGACTGAAAACATGAGTTTCATATTTGATAAATTTAGAAAAACTTTTCCCATTGGGCGCGATCAGATAAAACTGCAGGCAACTAAGGGACTAACAGGCAATTTCCAAATAATTGATGCCTATATGTATGAGGGAAAAGAAGGACTGAAAATAAATTTTAAAGATTCCGACTCAAATAGTTCCCGCATAGATCTATTACCAGGCTCTTTTCATCTGTGGGTTAGAATTGATGAGGATATAGAAAAATTTTGTAATTGGCTATTATCAAATGTTTATCAGCAGAGAATGAAAAAAGACTGAATGAATGCTAATATTAAAAAAATTGGGTTATTGAACACCCAGCAAGAATGTTACGGATTCTACAAACATGCTAAGGCTTTCACCGGTTACCGATTCTACAATAACCTGTAGATATTTCTGACCGGTGGTGTCAAATGTATAGGTGAATTGTCCTATTCCATCGTCTGCTCTTTGATTTGTGACTTCGTCAACAACCGTTCTATTTGCATCCATTACCGTATATCCATATGTAACTCTTTCAACAATATTGTCCCTATCATCAGTAAAAATAACTCCAAAATTGGTGTTATTTCCTGCTTTAATTACTACAGGTTCCCATAGTAATTGAACGTTATAGGTTCCTCTTGGTGTCTGAAGATTCAAAGGTGGGACTGGGGTTTCAACTTGAGTTTCAGGTATTGGTGGATTGCCTGTCCCAGTTGCCTTTAATTCATAGCTATACTGGATTGGAGCAACACCAGTTGTGACGTCAGCAAAGGTTTCAGCTTTGACTGGATAAGGCATATTACTATTAATGTATATGTTACTAGTCGCTCCTTTTTTATAACTTATATCAGTGGTATCAAACGGTCCAGCTGACGTAGTCACTTTTGTTGTGCCTGAGGGTTTAATTTCTGGACCACCAATTGAACCTATCTTGCCCCATGAAGGAGAACTCAATGATTGGCCGGGTTGAGGAACGTAAGCGGCTAGCCAAGTCAATGAAGTAGCATAAGAACTTCTGTACTCATTCATCTCATGAGGAATTGGAGAGGACCCCAAAGCTGTCAGATCGAGATTGCTTAAATATAGTGTTCCGTTAATTACGTTTCCTCTATCAACTACAAATGTTGGAGCTACCCAATATTTTCCTGTTTCATTATATTCTTTGAAATAAATAGTCATCGTAAAAGGTTGTCCTTGATTAGAATCAGCATTCTTAATTTCATAAGTATAATAGGTATCTGGCTTTACACCTTTGCCTACATACCAGTTGTCTGATTGAGCAAAAGCCATACCAACTAATTGATTAACTTGTAAGGCTGATACCCCTAGCATAATTATTAGAAAAAATACTGTTATTTTATTTACCGTTTTTTTTCCATTCATTTTGTATCATATAATTAAGATTAATTACTCTTTAAATGTTTACTACATCTTCGGTCTCCAATAGATAAAAGTAAGAAGAGATAAATTAGCAAATCAAATGTATAAACCTATAAAATGTGTAATTGCGCAAAAATTCACTTTTATGATGTGGATTTTAAATTATACGGTATGAAGGTAGTCCCTTCTTGCAAAAATTGCGGCGACCCCCTAAGTGAGGAGCAAGCCTCAAAGTTTACAAAAGACTTGATGAAATATTGGGGATTTGAGGAAGAAAAATGAAGATAAATCATTCTGCTGATTGCTTTCCATTACGTCATCTTTATTAATATCCTAAATAAAAAAAAAGCAGTGGTATAATGTGACCAAGATATATAATGTGAATATAGAAGCAGAGGGATTTGATACAAACGAAGCACAAGAATGGGTTAATGAAATGGGGAATGTTTATGCAGATATGGAAGTTTCAGATGTAAACGTTTCAGGAAATAAAATTAGTTTTAAAGCAGGGTTTTCTGGCATGGATGACACGACAGAAGATGACATAAGAATGAAACTAGATGAATACCTAACTATGCATGAGCTATTCCAACCAAAAAATATAACAGTGACGGGTTAGATTACATCAACTCCATTTTTTATTTAGTTATAAATATCTATTGAAGCTTATGTAAGTTTATAAGTGAGATCGCCGACATTGATATGGTTTTCAAGTATGACTTGTAAAGGTATTTGTATCAGACATAAAGCTCAAAAGCCGGTGGGATCGGGCCGTTACGCAAGCGGTCAAAAGCGATGTCAAATTTGTGAAATTTTCATAAAATGGGATGGTTTATGGTGTCCATGCTGTGGATATAGGCTAAGAACTAAACCAAGAAACTTAAAATATAAAGCAAAATTGAGGGCAAGGAATAAAACAGTTGAACCATTAGAACAGGCAATAGTGATTCAATAATTACATTAGATTAGATTTTTATTAATATCTAATAGTAAGTTTACTTCCTTTAACATCGTTATTTTTTCTTTAGTTTGAATGTCAGTAATGTGGTTCAATAATTTATTGTATTTTTGTATGAATTGAGTATCATAGACGCGATCTAGAATAAAATTACTGATTAATAGAACGCCATCCACGTACATTGATTTTTGCTTAAAAAAATCTAACTTATTAAACAGTATATTATTCTTTGAGATGTCTTCACATCTGATCAGAAACCTTAATGATTTTTCGCTTCTGGTCAAAGAAGATATATTTGCTCGATTGGTTCCAACATAATCTAATAGAAAATCGACATGTTCCCTGGTTTTCAAATTCTCGTTTTGCATGACAAGGTTTATCTGATATTTAAGATGAGATGGTCTATATTCTGAGTTTAGGTAAAACTGAATAAAAATCTTTAGTGTTTTAAGCGAAATCATTTTTAATTGGAATGAAATGAATTTTTCATCTACAATTTCCCTAGAAAGTAAATTATGTAAATTTGTGATTTCAAATATATTTTTAATAATGTTGGTTTTTATCGTGAAGTTGAAAGATTTATGATATCTATCGCATTTCTCAATAAAATGGTTAACAATATTGGATTTCAGGACTTGGCCTGGAAACTGAACAAACTTGGTATAATTGATATTTGGATTTTTAATAAATTCTTGTGCAGATAGAATTAGAACTTCATAAACTCTCTTATTATCGCATAACACTTTGGATTTTAGTTTAGATGGCAAATCTTGACGAAATACTACGCTATTATCGTACAATGATATAAGATCATATTCGCAACATTCATGGGGGATTATTCCATTATCGGCATGGCAGCCTATTAAGATAGATTCCAATTCAGGAAATTTTGATCCCAGTAAATAAAAAATATGTTCATTGTCCATAAATGCTCAAATTAAATATATTGGTCGGATATTAAAATCAATTTACTCTTTGATAAAAATTACAAACAACCCGATCAATTTTTCTCTTTGATTATTATGAGTATTAATATTCTCCGGAATTAGAGAAGAACTGCAAATTAGTAAATGTCTATACTGGAAACAAAGATACTCATTTTTAGTAGGATAGAAGGGTTTTTATTCACATGAATTGCTTCCTTGGTTTGTAACATCTCTTTGAGATAATCTATTTTTGCTTAGATTTGGAAAATGATGTATTAAATGTCCCTTCTATTTCTCCTCTCAATTTGATACCAGATCAACATAATATTTAATATTGACATCTTGATCATTGAAAAATATCATCTTACAGAAGATTCTCAAAATGAGATCAAGATGATCTTACGACTGACATTAGGAACCGTGGCTTGATATTATTTTCGGAATAATACGGTGATGAAGAAAAGGATATCGGTTTTTAATAGCCGACATCGGCTTGAAAGCTCCTTTTGTTGGTATTAATAATATACATAGTAATTTTACTTTATTTAACTTACCGCATCGTTTACTACCACTTTGACACCTGCTTGTCGAAAAACAATGAAAATGAGTGTTCAAAAATTAGTATAGTTTAATTTGCATAAAACCAAAAATGAGAAACGTGTTCTCATTCAACGAATATTAGTTTTATTTTTTCTTGTCTGTATTTACACTAATAATCTGGTCTATCGTCTCTTTCAAATACGGGACCTATAGAAGCTCCTCTTCCTGCTCCTGTAAATGTCCCTCTGATCTTCTCAACGTTCAAATTATTTGATATGTATTCAAGCATCTGCAAGTTAAATCGATGTGCTACTACAATGTGAGTTCCATGATCGTAAAGTGCAGGCATTACCCCCAACCCCTCTTCAATAATAGTCCTTATTTTATCGGTATTTGGTTTTTCTTTAAGAAATATTTCAATCGTATACATTGGTGAGTCATCCCTCTTCAATCGATGAAGCATATCAATAACCAACCTCTGGTCCACTTTGGGAAGTCCTTCACTCATAGAATTTTCAAATTCATCAAATTTCTCTACGATAGTGTCAATGCCGCTCATCCATTTTTTAAATACAGAATTTGTATAATAATTTATCGAATCATAGATATCAAACGGTTCGAGTAAGTACAATTTATGAATATTTAATGATCTCAAACCTTTTTATCATAAAAATAATTATACGAAATTCGTCAAACCTGATCAGTTGAACTTTCCGTGTTATAAATTCGATAGAGTATTGCTTCAAAGCCTGAACTAATGTAATCTGTAGTATTTTCATTTTCATAAATGTCTCTTGACAGCAAAATCATATTTATATAATACTAAATTAGCGATATAACCATGATAATTAATTTCAATTTTGGACCTAGTACATATGGTCACTTCAATGCCCCCACAATTATTCTATTACCTTGTTTGGCCACCATGTTTCTTATTCTGAATCAGTTGTTCCCTTTGGTCCCTATCATAGAAAGTTCCTATGGTAAGGAATATTATTATGATTCCCATAATAATCTTTCAACATTCGATGTTATGTATGATAATGAATCTCAAATATTTGGAAAATCATACGAAGATTGGACTGCTGAATGGTGAAAGTGGGCATATTCAATCCCTATTAATGAAAACTCCGCGTATGATGACTATGGAGTCAATTGCAACAATAGTCAATATGGCCCAGTCTGGTTTTTTTCTGGAACTTTTAATCACTCAGCAAATCGATCATGCATAATACCTGACAATGTTGGAATTCTGTTTCCTTTACTTAATTCCGTATGTTATTACATCGAATATCCATTGATAAAAAGCAAGGATGGTTTAAAGAAGTGTGCGAAATCTATTCAGAATCATGTCGATTTCTTAAATGCAACATTAGATGATCAACCTCTGTTAAAATTAGGTGAATACCGTATTCAATCTCCTTTGTTCAATTTTTCACTGCCTGCAAACAATATGTTGAATTTGACAAAAGGTGAAACAAGTACTGCCATTTCTAATGGCAATTGGGTTTTTCTGAAACCATTGACAATCGGAAAACACCCCATCACCTTTGAAGGAGGTTTTTCAAATGGTTCCAAAGAACATGATGATGTTACTAATAGGGGTATGTCATTTGGACTTCCAATAGGATGGGATTATGAAACTCACTACGACATACTGGTACTTCCTTCTCATTCATTTATACATGATAAAAGTTTCTCTTACAAAAGCGGAGAATCAAAAAGGACAAATTTCATTACCGAGGAAATTTTAGAACAAAATTTAATACGGGTGTATAATAATTCGAAAATAAATATCAAGCTGTTGAAAATGATACTATAATAGACTATTTAACAAATTCTAATGGGTGGAAAGTGTTAGGTGATACTACTGGAGAAAACCAAAGTTTATCAAAAGTTTTTTCCTTTGACAGCTTCCCTAAATCAGTCAAATTTTCATATTTAGTAAGTGAATTGGCTCAGATGTTAAATGATCACCCAATCATCCATATTGATTGGGACAAAGTTACCATAGATTTGAACACGTGGGCTTTAAATAATTCAATTTCTAATTTCGATCTAAGGTCCGCAATACTCTTAGATCAACTATTTGAACTTGTTGTCAAAGACGATTTATAGGTTAAAATATACAAGAGATAAAAAGCGCCAGGAGAATGATCTTTGGCCCAGCTAATTAATAATAACTTTGTGTATTTATTTAAAAGATGGTCAGATAAATTATATAAATGTTATAAATAGAATTAAGATTTGAAGTAAAAAAAAGGGTGGTTTTATTTGCCTAGACAGAGTCCAACTGGGACAGATATTTTGCAGTTGTTGTCGTTGAATTGGTTGTTGTTCACATTCAATGGGAGGCCGTTTGCATTATTGATATCTACGCCTTTATTGTTCAAGATGTTATTTGCATTGACTGTGTTGTCGCTACTTTGTCCGTCGAAGAATAATCCGCTTACTGAACCTTGGATGGTGTTAAATGAAACCTCGTTTGTTGCAGAGTTTACGAATGTAGCTCCAGCAAGGTCATTTGACTTAAACAGGTTTGTAATCAAATGTGTATCTGTTGAGGAATGAGATGCTACACCAATGTTATTGCTAAAGAACAGGTTGTCCTCTATTGTAGTTCTTGCTGCTCCTGTGTTAAATGAGCCTATTTGATTTTGGGTAAATGTTACTGCAGATATTTTGTCATCCTGTCCGCCTGTATTTAGTACTCCTGCTTGGAAGTTTTCGATTATACCTGGGCCTATGATGTTAACATTGTCTTTGTCGCTCAACATGGCTCCGACTTTGGAGGTTGATACACCAGGGCCAGTAATTGTGTGTCCGTTTAGGTCAACTGTGATTCCGTCTGCTCCAATGATTATACCATCAGTCTTACAATCAAGATTGGAAGTTAATTTGACGCTTTGTTTGATTACTTCTCCACAAGATACAGATGCGCTGGCTGGCACTGCAGTGGCTTGGTCAGCAGCAGGTGGTGATTCACTTTCTGGAGTTACTGCTGCGTCCCTTCTTGGTTGCTCCTCGTCATTTCCATTCTGATTTGCTTGCACACTTACATTGTTGCAGCTCCCTTCGGTACTTCCTTCAGATAGACATTCAGAGCTTTGAGAACTGGAGCTTGATTGACTTACTCCGCTTTCTGAGTCATTATTCCCCTCTTGACTATTTTGAGCTGCAGCTTGGTTTCCTCCACCGCTACTTCCATCCCTTTGTGCAAAGGAAATAGCCGTTGAAGATGAAACGGTGAAGCTAAAAACTAGTAAAGATGCTAGTATTGCAATTGATAAGATTTTCTTGTTTTGTATTGCCATTTACATTATGTATATTTTATAAAAATATATCGATTTTCCGTAATTTTCTAATAAGAAAGGACATTGGATTTGTAATTGATAATTGTTCTGTTTATTTCGTAATAAATGAATGCATGAATAAACATCAAACCTCCTTCCTGGAATTGAACTTATTTTCGCCTCGGCTATAATGAATCAATGAATTTGACGAATTCAGGCGAATGGACTGACTTAGTTTTTTCCCACACATTCAAGAATTTAGGAATTGATTTCATAGCTTTCGCAGACGACATCCATCTCAGCCAAAGTTGATCATCAATAACATGTGTCTTATGAAGTCTATAAATGAATTCATACAAGTCTATGAAGGCTCTAAGCATGTAGAATTGGTCCGGGCTATCCACAAGAGCAAATCTGTCTGCATAGAATGGACTTTCTTTTGCCATTTTTATAAAAGGTTCTGAGGTCTCTAGTTTCAATCTTGCCTCTATCATTCTTGCGTATATTTGATACTCGCTCTGTAATCTCAAATTTTTTCTATTCGCAACTAAGGTGAGTATGGCCAGGAACAAAAGTCCCGACGTTATTATCGGGAGGTATTCTAATAGACTTATCATCCATATACTTTTGCCCATATTATTTATTAAATTAATTCTTAAATTGCATTTCACTTTACAGTTATGTTAATAAATTATCAAAAATTAAAGAAGTATAGTATGAAAAATAAATCACCGAAGATTGTGTTTTTATTTGCACTTTTGTTCTTTGCAGTCATGGGTAGTCCGTTGAATGGATCCAATTATGAACAAGCCAGTGCTCAGGGAATAAATGACACCAATAGTACAGGCGTCACCAATAGTACGAGTGGCTTTTACTCAAATAAGGATTTATTTGTGACAACACAACCTAGTGGCTTTGGAATATATGAAGAAAAGAATTCTACTTCTTATTCTCCAGGAGAATCAATAATATTATACATCGAACCAGTTGGTTTTGAATATAATGATATTACAAACGAAGATGGAACACCACTCTTCTCAATCGACTTTGGTGCCAGTTTTCTTTTAATGAGTTCTAATGGTGCCGTTATCGGTGGTCAGGAAAACGTACCAATCGGAAATATAATATCACATAATCAGAATAAGGAGGTTTTCATACCATTTACCGTGAAACAATCTGTACCGTTACCCACAGGAGATTACATAATAATTTATACGATTACGGACGAGAATTCTGGCAAGTCGTTTGAACTGAATAAAAATATAACTATTGGTTAATCTTCTAATTTTTTTTATGTTTAAGTTAATCAATCATGATAATCAATGGAGATAAGCTTGACAATAATGATAAAACATCAGAAATTTAGTTAATTAATTAACTAATAATCTAATAATTTAATAATATTGCATCAATTTCTAGTATTATTCATAAATATTTCAGTTCACATCTTATATATTTAATCAACGAAGACATAGTGATAGTAAAATGGCTCAAATGCCTGCATTAATTCCAAAGGAAGTAGAAATCCAAAGGCTAAAAAAGATCTATTTAATGGTCATTATGCTAGGGTCTATTGCTGCATCAGTAGAAGTAGACAACTTTGTTGACGGATCATTGCACCAAACAGCCATCAGAGACAGTGCATTTACACCAGCTCATTGGTGGTTATACAGTCACTTCATTGCACTCCCACTAGGTTGGGGATTTGTTGCAATGTATGACAGGAGAGTACCAGCTTTAAGAGGACCAAACAATTCAATGAATACTGGTCTAAAGATAACCATTATCGGTTATTTGGCTACCATGTTCACTATTGGTATCAATGAGCTGTGGCACTTTTGGTTTGTTGAAGAAATATTTTCAGTACCTAACCATTGGATGTTTAACATGGGTGTAGTCGTAGCTTTCATGGGTGCATTGGCCTATGTAGTTAGGGTATACGCACGTTTGGTAGAACTTGGCGCCGAAACTCCTGCAAGAAACCCCTATGTAGCAGAAATGTACAAACTAGCATTAGAAGGAAAACTCTACAGCAGATCAGTTCCATAATCTTTTTTTTGTTTTAATTTAGTTAGTTTAGTCAGTTAATCTTGTACTGTTAATCATTTAATGATATTTTAGGATAGATAGATTTGATTAGACAGAAATTATATTCTTAAGCAGCATCATCCAAATAGCTTTGAGATCCAAAGTTGCAATTTAGCTGGATCCATTTCTAGTATTTGTACATTTCCATGTCTTAATATCTCGGTTCCGTCCTCGTCATATTTAGATAAAATGACCACTTTATTGATCCCTACTGTAATAGCCATCTTACTACATTCGATGCATGGAGCAAGAGTAGAGTATAAAGTAGCATTTTTGGTACTGCCAGCATTTCCAAACATAACACATTGCATTATTGCGTTGGCCTCAGCATGCACGCAAATACACCTATCTAAAGATTCACCTGATTTAACAATACCTTTAATTCTATCTGTACATCTTTTACATCCACCCTCAAAGCAATTTTGAAATCCAGATGGAGTACCGTTGTAACCAGTTGATATTTGTCTATTATTCTTAACTATTACAGCTCCGATTTGCCTAGTAAGACAATTGGATCGTAGCTTTGCCAAAAAAGCTTGTATCATAAAGTAAACGTCCCAATCGGGTCTTTCAAATTCCCTTTCTAATCCATCCATAAATTCCTATACATAATAGCCACTAATTAAAATACAACAGTTCAGAGCTAGAAGGTTGTCATCATTACTGTAATATCATAATATAATGACACATATAAAAATATTAAATAGTTTTTTGAGGAACACTAAAGAATAAATATATAATGGCCAAAGAATTTTGTTTTCAACTGCATTTAGTTCCAATTTAAAACAAATTGACAAGACATTCTCAAACACTGAGGTTGAAATCAATCAATTTATGGATAGCAAATCATATCAAAAAGGTAAATATAGAAAATATCGATATGAATCGACTAGATTATTGCAATTTTTTTTATTTATGTAGATTTTTTACTTCCTCCTATCTTGAACATTTTCGTATTACACACAGTACATATACCTTGAGTAGCAGGTCTTCCATTTTTCATAGTTACCTCTTTTTCATCTTTCATTTCTCTTTTTGCTTTACATTTAACACAATATCCTTCCATCTGTTTAACCTTCTGCATGAGTAGATAAAATACATGTAGTATAAAATTATTGTTATAAATGACCAAAAAATCATCACTAAAATAGTACTATTTTGTTAGATTACGATATTTTATATAAGTAATTATTACAAAAAATGATATTGAATGGAAAAGAAATTCAGGATAACATTCTAAAACTAATTAAAGAACATCACGACTGGTTCAATAACTCCATCCCCCTCATAGCAAGTGAAAACATCCCCAGTCCAGCCGTCAGGGAAGCTGTAGCGTCTGATTTTGGAAATAGGTATGCAGAGGGTTGGCCTGGAGAAAGGGTATATGCAGGCTGCACTTTTATAGACAAAGTCGAAAATATTTGCAATGATTTAGCAAGATCGGTATTTAAAGCTGAATTTGCAGATTGTAGAGCAACATCGGGAGTTGTTGCAAATTTGGCAATATACTCTGCATTCTCAAATCCTGGAGACACTATGTTAGCTTCATCGATTCCTACCGGTGGACATATTTCACACGGAAAAAAGGAACACTCAGGAACGGCCGGCTTGGTTCACGGATTAGCAATAGAACACTTTCCATTTTCAAAAGAAAATATGACCATCGATGTTGAGCTGACCAAGAAAAAAATAGATACAATGATTGCCGAAGGAAAAGCACCGAAAATAGCAATGTTTGGTGGTAGCCTTTTTTTGTTCCCTCATCCTGTGAAGGAATTATCAGAATTCTTGCATGAACGAAATGTGTATATAAATTACGATGGAGCCCACGTAGCAGGTCTGATTGCTGGTGGGCAATTTCAAGACCCTTTACGAGAGGGTGCTGATTCAATGACCATGAGTTCACATAAGACACTATGGGGACCCCAGGGAGGTATCATAGTATCGGTTGAAAAATATTCTGATTCTATAAAGAAGGCAATTTTTCCAGGAAATACAAGTAGTCATCACCTGCATCATGTTGCCGGCAAAGCAGTAGCATTAGCTGAATCATTAGAATTTGGAGAGGAATATGCAAAACAAGTCATCAAGAATGCAAAAATGCTTGCATACTCCCTTGCAAATCACGGATTCAATGTTTTAGGGGAAAAGCGAGGCTATACCGAATCACATCAACTTGCCGTCGATGTCTCAAATTATGGTGATGGTGGAACTATAGAAAAGGATCTGGAAAAATGTAATATAATCCTAAACAGACAATTGCTTCCTGGAGATATAAAAGAGGGAAGAAATTATTTTCATCCCAGTGGCGTTAGAATAGGAGTTCCTGAAGTAACCAGACTAGGAATGAAGGAAGACGAAATGCAGGAAATAGCGACCTTTATTAAAAAAGTTGTAATAGACAAGCAAGATATTCCTAAAGTTTTGCAAAATGTAAAAGAGTTCAAAAAGAACTTTCAAAAGGTACATTATGCTTTTGATAATGAAACATCTGCATATCATTATATTCAATTGGTGAATAAGAAAGAATAAATCAACCACAACCAAATCGGAGGAATTATGCAAAATTACTCGAAATATCTTAGTCTCCTATAGATATTTCTACACATGATTTATATAATATAGAAGGATCAAATATCTCTGCAAAAAAATATGCCAATCGATCCAGATTTTCCAGCAAATCATCAAGTAATTGGGAAGATAAAAACTTCAGACGATGAACATTTTCACTATTTATGGGGTCCAGGTTCACTAAAAGAGGCAGCAGAGAATCCAGAAGTTAAAGAAGCATTCCAAGCAAAAGGAGAAGAAATAGGACCTTTAGGTGTAAGTGGAACTATGGTAGCAGTCGACTGGGACTCATGTGTAGCAGATGGAGCATGTATTGAAGCATGTCCTGTACAAGTTTTTCAATGGTACAGAACTGAACATGACCTACCACCTAAGGAGGCAATAAATCAAGTATTTGAAGGTACTGGTGCTTCAGAAAAAGAAGAAAGAAAAGACTATACCGATAAAGCGGATCCAATTAGAGAACATGATTGTATTTGGTGTATGGCATGTGTGTCAGTGTGTCCACCTCAAGCGATTAAAGTAGATCAAGCCGCATTGGAATTCCACGAAAAAGCATCAGGAACATTTAACGAAGAATTATCAAAAGGTAGTGCACCACCGCCGCACGCACACTAAACATTTTTTTTTAGAATCAGCAATAACTACTATAACAAGATTATTCAAAGTTAGAAATACAAAAATAATACATTAAATCAACATTACAAAATAGAAACTACCAGATCATCCAAGATTCTAACGTTTTTGAGAATGAATGTAGAATAAACCTACATCGTGATGAAATATCTAAGTGGTCTTCACGGAGTGATTCATCAATGCATTGAACGAATAAAATTAAAGGAGAAGAAGCAGAATCTAGTCTAGCCCAATCATTTCCGCACGATTCTAGGATAGCATCCACCTTTTGATTATATAGTTTGGACATTGTAAATGACACATCCTCCAGTTCAGAGTTTGAAATCTTGTAAAACGAGAGGAATGACTTCAAGTTCCCTGAATTTATGAGAAAGGAATCGATATAGTGATTCTTGATTGATTTAGGTACGCGAGTCATGCTAAGAGGAAGGAGAAGGAGAAGATCCTTCGTTAAGAAATGTTTCCAATTTGTGTTTCAAATAGTCATTAATTTTGCTACCGTCTACCTTACCTCTCAGAACCGCCATACTTTTCCCCATCAATACACTCATGGAATTAGGCCCTTTCTCTCTTATAACACTCAAATTATCATCAAACAATTTATCCAATGTAGAAAATAAGTCTGTATCATCCAATTTAGTTAGGTTGAGGGAATTTATTGCTTCCTCTACCGACAGGCAATCTTTTTTCATTAATTTTTCAAATATTAATATTATAGACTCTTTTGTAATAAGTCCCTTATCAAGCCTATTGAAAATGTCTAAAATCATTTCATCTGTCAAGAGATCCTTATCAAGATTATTTCTGGAGAGACTAACGATATCTTCAGTAAGTTTTGATGCAACGAATGTGGGTGATATAGTGGGATTGGTTATCAAGAGTCTTTCAAATAAATTATAGTAATCAGAATCAAAGATTTGTTCAGATAATTTCATATTCAATCCATACTTTTTCATGATTCCTTTGATTAATTCATTCCACGGCAAAGGTATTTTATTCTTCAAACTATCAAGTAAGTTACGATCAACAGGAATTGGCATTATATCCGTTTCAGGATACATTCTGGACGAACCTGGTCTGGGTCGTGAAAAAATAGTAGTTCCGTCTAAAGTAACTGAACGAGTTTCAGCAATGACGCCATATTTAAATTGGATTATCCTTTTAATCAATGGTTCAAGAAGGTTGCTTATTTTTTCCCTGTTACCGCCTATTATTATAAAGGCATCGTCGGAAGAAACATCAACAGATTTCTTAAGGCTATCTATCTCATTAATAGTGATTCCATAATTAGGTAATTCATCGGAATGAAAGACGCCACCTAATCCAAAAAATCTAACAAACTCTCCCAACTCTTTACCCAGTCTTACATCTTTCACAGGTTCATAGCCAATCAATCCTCTTAGACCCCTCAAACGGATACAATTAATGATTGGGTCTGGATCTTTTAATATTTTTTTTATCACCTTAGATGATGAATTTGAGAACAAAGATGTTATGTCTTCAATTTTATCGCCAATAAAGGAATCATCAATATTTCTATTTTTAAATTCTTCCGCAATTTTGATTAATCCGTACTGTCTTTTTGTTTCGTAGTCTAAAACTTTGATAAGTTGTGATAATTGTTGTACTCCCTTGACTTCGACTACTTGACCACCATTGACAGATATATTCACATCCTGTCTAATGCTCCCAATCCCTCGAGTGACTCTTTTACTACTTCGAAGTAATCTACCTAGAGTCAGTGCGACGTTTACAATTTCTGCAGGAGTCCCAGATATGGGATCAAGTGCGATTTCGACTAGCGGGATCCCAAGCCTGTCGAGTCCGTATTCCTTTAATAGAGGATTGGTAGAAATTAATTTTGCTGCATCCTCTTCTAAACATATACCCTGGACACCTATCTTGTTGAAATTATCGACTTCTAAGTAACCTCCCGTTGATATCAACATAGTTCTTTGAAATCCACTGACATTAGAGCCATCTATCACTAATTTCCTCATGACATGAATTTCATCAACAATATTTGAATTTAGAGCAAGTGAAAACAACAATGCTGTTTCAAGTGCATCTTTGCTTACTTCATGTGGGGGCTCCTCGTCAGCTTCTACTAAACAGCTATATCCTACTTTAGAATAATACTTGATTGAATTCATTTTGGCGTGTTCAAATAATGCAGCTTTGTCAAAATCACCCAATTCACTTTTTGTAGGTCTCAAAACTCGAATAAAGTTGAAATCATAACCCTCGTCGTTGGATCCATCGCCTTTGCAACTACAAAAGAGTTTAGACGATGTGCTTAGTTGTTGATGTATTTCAAAGCCAACCTTTACGTTTAATTTATCGATATCTAGATTCATCAAACTCGTCCTCTTTAAACCTATTAAACTAGTGGCAACATATTAGAAATTTCATTAGAATAATCAGTTTTCATGATCCTAACAAAATCATCGACACCCGTATTATTACCTAATGCCCACATTGCTTTAACGACAGAGGTTTCTGAACTCATATTTGAAAGAGGGATAACACCCAAACCCAAAAGGTCTCTGCCGGTATCATAAACGGTCATCTGTACTGTACCAAATATACATTGTGAAGTCATAAAAACAAAAATGCCTGAACTTATTAGTTTTTCTAAAATAGGAAAGCAGTCTTTACTCACATGTCCAAGCCCAGTGCCCTCCAATATAATGACTTTATAATCCATCTGTAAAAAGTTCTCAAGAAATGAAGGACTAAATCCAGGATAGAATTTCAATAGAAACACTTTATCGCTAAAAGCCGTCCTTGAAGTAAAATTTTTTGAAATATTCACACGTTGTATTCCGTTGTGTAATAACTTGTTGTATTTTATGTCTGAATTCTCAATTAAGGCAAAAGGCATACCATTGAGCGATTTAAATGCATCACGTTTGCTGGTATGGTTTTTTCTCACCCGTGTCCCAAGATGACATGCAATTACTTCATCTGAAGTATTATGGTGCATACAAACAAAAATGCCTGAATATCTTGTATCCTTGATAAATCTTATTGCACCAACTAGATTGCTGAATGCGTCTGAAGAAGGTCTATCGGATGATCTCTGAGAACCAACCAAGACTACAGGAATTGGGATATTTTGGAGAGCGAAACTTAATGCAGAGGAAGTATAATGCATAGTATCCGTACCGTGAGATACAATAATGCCATCATAGTGTTCGTTGCTGATAGCAAATGAAATTCTATCCGCTAGAGCAGACCAATGATGGGGATTCATGTTTTCACTATATTCGTTGAATAAGAATTCAGGATAAATATATCCATAATCAGAAAGTTCTGGAAAAGCAGAATATAATTCGGATGCAGTCAAAAGTGAAGTTACACCACCTGTTCTATAATCAATTTTACTTGCAATAGTGCCACCTGTGCTAATTAGCAATATTTTTGGTAATAATTTAGAACTATTCATTTTATCGAACAAATTGCGGCTATTTTTATCATCGTTAACAGGGACATTATCACTTGGATCTGATTTTGTTATAGGTTTTTTTGATAAATGATCAACATTTTTATTAATAATTTCTATAATATTTTCTATTTCAATTCCAATATTGTAACCGCTTTTCAATTTTAAAACGATATATTTGTCACTAAATGTTTCATATCGGGGTAGAATAATTCCAAAAAATTCTGCTTTTTTAGTAACTATTTTCACTTCATCACCTACACTAACTTTAAATTTGTTTAAAAATTTTTGAGAATTTCTACTATAGTTTTTATCAGAGATATCATGAGAATCGAGATCAATATTTCGTGTCAATTATAGAAGTATGAAAAAGGTTAGAAAATATATAGTTAGATCATAAAAGGTAAATTTTAAGAAGATAGTATATAGCTACTTAAGGTTTCACTAATAACTTTCCAATCATCCAAGGATGAAATAGACAAGTATATTCATAAAATCCGGGTTTATTAAAAACAACAGTAAAGGAGTTGCTAAAAGAGTAATCAAAGTTCTGTTCTTTATCCAAAGATAGCAACGGTCCAGAGTTAACGAATTTTTCACTTCCATTAAGAGCATATACAGAGTCTTTTTTTAGTTCCACTACTTTATCATCTGCTGTAATTACAGTAGGAGTTAATGCTCTTGCATTTAACATCATAACAATCCGTGTTCCATTACCAGTCGTTTCTTCTAATGGCTCTCCCAGATTATTTAATACAGGGGTAAATTGTGTGTTATTAGAAACGTAGAATGGAACTCCGATCTTTTCGGCATTATCTAAATCTCTTATAAAGGTAACAGTATTGGGATTTGGAACATCGACTCCGTTATACCACGTTATACTATCCCCGGCAGTTATTTCTACATAATCAGGAAAATACTTTGTAAAGGATACAGTATTATTTCCTTCTCCCACTTTAATAGCGTAATTATCAGGCTTTACAGATGAGGCGTTATTACCGGTTGAAGAACTATTGTTGTTTTGGGCATCAACTGTAGCATACACAGAATTAAGATGAATAGTAAAGATAAAAACAGTAAATAAGATTCCTAGATGAAAAATTTTAACAACTAGCATTGCCTAAATCCATCTCTCTTTCTTACCATAACAATATATTGCTTTTTATATTCAAGCTAAAAATAGGATTATTTGATAAGCTGAAGCCCTATTTTATTAAGATCAAACTATATTTTAGTAAATTATTCATAGCGGAATATGATATTTAGGTAAAATCATCCTGATTTGATTTTGATTCGATTAATTCTTGAATCTCCTCATTCATCTTTAGGAACCTAATACCTTTTTCAGTAGTCCTGTATTTGCCGTCGGTGCCAAGAGCCAACAAGTTATTTTCTAGTAGTATAGGCAAATATTCCTTTATCTGAGCATATGATAGAAAGGCCTTGTACATTATTTTAGTTTTTGAAATGCCTCCATTAGCGGCATTCAGGATATTAGAAATTATTTCGGTCCTATTCCGATATTTCACACAATAATATAGAAGAATGTATTATATAACTTATATTGTTGATTATTCTATATTAATGTACTATAGTCGATTTAATTATAGATGCACAAGATTATAACAGGATATTAATTATTGATTATTGATTATCTATAGCTATAAAGTTGACTAATAAGAAAATCAATTTTTCAGAATGTGAAGCGATTATCTTTGATATAGATGGTGTATTAGTTGACGTAAAGAAATCATATGATGAAGCAATAATAAAAACAGTCCAGTTTATTCTAATTAAGAGTTTTAACATAAATTTAGCTAACTTTCCTTTTCAGGACATGATTTCAAAACTTCGAAATACGGGCGGATTTAATAATGATATTGATACCGCTTATTCAATAGTCCTAATAATTTTATATTGTATCTTAATCAATAAGATGAATACAGACAAGACCATTCAAGTTTTTCATGGTATATTGGAGAAATTAGATGACAAAGGCAAAGATTCGGTAGAAAAAGAGCTCGAGAAGATCGGAAATATAACATCCATAACTAAAGAATTAAGATATCCTAGCGATGGCGATACGATTTCCACTCTTTTTAATGAAATCTTTTATGGTCCAATTTTATATAAAAAGCGGTTCAATAAGGAGCCGATATATTATTTTGATGAGCCACTCATAAACAAGGATATTCTAATAATTAAAGAGAGTACAATGCATCTTCTTTCACAGAAATTTAATGGAAATTTGGGATTGATATCCGGACGGAGCAAGATTGCTTCTTATTTCACTCTTAACAGTTTCATAGATTACTTTAATGAAAATGCTTGTGTGTTTTTAGAGGATGAAAATAGAAAATTTTCCAAACCTAATGCATTTTCCCTACACAAGGTATTTGATAATTTAAAATTAACTAGTGCGTTGTATGTAGGAGACTCCATTGCAGATCTTCTAATGGTAGAAAATTTTAGGAAGCAAACAACAGAGGATAGAATATTTTTTTGTGGAGTCTATGGTGATGGTGATGGTGAAAATAACAAAGGATCAATGGATAAGAAAAGACTACTAAAATCAAATAATGCAGATGTAATCATTAGAAATGTAAACGATTTACCAAATATATTAAATAATACAAAAAATTAAAAGCACATAGTGATTATTGAGGATCATCAACGTACGTGTGAAATTGAAAGAAGGACGAAGGAAGTAAATATAGTGACTAAAATCAATTTAGACGGAAAAGGAAATTCAAACGTTAACACAGGGATCGATTTTTTAAATCATATTGTAGTATCTTTTTCGAAACACAGTAAGATTGACATTGATTTGAAAGCAAAAAGTGAAGACGGTATCAAGCATCATCTAATAGAAGATACAGGCATCGTATTAGGTCAAGCCATTGATAAGGCCCTCGGCAAGAGAGAGAACATTAATCGTTTTGGAAATGCCACAGTCCCAATGGATGAATCCGTTTCAAGCGTCGCTGTAGATCTGATAAAGAGACAATATAGTCACATCGACATGAAATTAGAAAGGGAAAAGATTGAGAATATTTCGCAAGAAGATATTATTCATTTTTTTCAATCATTTATTGGAAATATTAATTGTTGCATGCATATTATTGTACAGTATGGAACAAATGATCACCATAAAATCGAATCTGCCATAAAAGCCACCGCAGTTGCATTAAGGGACGCCATCGGGATTGATCCAAATAGCGAGGGAGGTCCTACTACCAAAGGGATGATGTAGTATATGGTGAAAATATCAATTTTTGATTATGGAGCTGGAAACATTTTTAGTCTTCAATCATCCTTGCAAAGAAATGGAGCACAGGTATCAATCATAAATGATTTTGAAGAATCATCAGAAGTGGATGGAATGGTATTACCCGGTGTTGGAAATTTTGATCCAGCAATTATTTCAATAAACAAATGTAAATCGGGATTCTCCCGATTTATGGAAAAAAACATTCCAGTCTTAGGAATATGCTTGGGAATGGAGATGTTATTTGAGAAAAGTGAAGAGGGACAATTAGCAGGACTTGACATAATTGAAGGAGAAGTGTTGTCCCTCCCCAAAAACTTGGTAAAAATCCCTCATATAGGATGGAATAGTTTAGAGATAACAGATAAGAAGAGTAAATTATTTGAAGGAATACCAAATAAATCTTGGGTTTATTTTGTACATTCTTATTATACTACACCTAAAAATAGCGCATAATAACATCAAGATCGAATTACGGAGTACACATCCCGGCCTCAATAGAAATTAACAGTATTTATTGTACACAATTTCATCCAGAAAAATCAAGTACAATTGGCGAAAAAATGATTAAAAACTTTATAAATATTTGCAAACGATCAAAATGAAAAGCATCGCAGCAATTGATCTATTAGATGGCCAAGTAGTGAGATTGGTTAATGGTAAATTAGAAAATAAAACCGTGTACGATGACAATCCATTAGAAGTAGCAAAAAAATGGGAATCCGAAGGGGTTGACATGTTGCATATAGTTGATCTAAATGCAGCTTTGAATACAGGAAAGAACAACAGCGAAATAATATTAAAGATCATTGATTCGGTAAACATTCCAGTACAGGTTGCAGGTGGTATCCGAACTATTAATAGTATAAATAGATTCTTAGACATCAAAAAGCCAATAAAGGTTGTCATAGGAACATTTGCTTTCAAACAACCCGAGATGATACAAAAGATATCAAAGAAAAGACTAAATCGGATTATAATTTCAGTTGATCATAATAATGAAAATGTAATGATCTCTGGATGGAAGGAATTTTCAGGTATAAAATTATTTGATGCCATCAGATTTTACCAAGAACTGGGTATTAATGAGTTCTTGTTGACAAATATTGACAAAGATGGCACTTTGGAAGGTCCCGATATAGAAACACTAATCAAAATAAATAATACCTTTAAAGATATAAAAATAGTTTCTAGCGGAGGAGTCAGCAATATAATAGACATATTAAAGTTAAGGAACGTTAATTGTTATGCAGTAATCTTAGGGAAAGCATTGTATGACGAGAAATTGAAAATAGAACATGTTCAAGAATTGATTTAATATGGCAGTGGCAAAAAGAATCATTCCCTGTCTGGATGTAAATAAGGGTAGAGTTGTAAAAGGTATTAACTTTAAGGAACTGAAAGATGCAGGAGACCCTGTCAAATTAGCCAAACAATATAGCGACGAAGGCGCCGATGAATTAATATTTTTAGACATTACTGCGGCTGAGGAACATCGTAAAACAATGAAAGATATTGTAAAAAATGTAGCTAGTGTGATAAACATACCATTTACGGTTGGGGGCGGCATAAAGACATTGGAAGATGCACGTAATCTACTCTTGAGTGGTGCAGACAGGGTTTCAATAAATACCGCAGCAGTAGTAGACCCGGAATTGATCCAGGAATTAATGTGTATTTTCGGAAAGCAGTGTATAGTAGTTGCTTTGGATGTAAAAAGAAACTATGATCAAGGTGGAAAATATTTTTTTTCCAAGGATGGGAAAAAATATTGGTTTGAAATCAAGATTTTCGGTGGGAAAAAATCTACAGGTATTGATGCGATCCAATGGGCTAAAAAAGTTGAAAAGATGGGAGCAGGAGAAATACTGTTGACAAGCATAGATACAGACGGGACAGAAAATGGATACGATATTGAATTAATTAATTCGATTTGTGATAAAATAAATATTCCTGTTATAGCCTCAGGAGGATGCGGATCGGTTGATGATATACTAAAAGTGTATAAAAAAACAGATGTCGATGCAGCATTAGCAGCATCTCTGTTCCATTTTAATAAGGCAGAGATAAAAGAGGTTAAAAAATACCTAGGGAAACATAACATATTAGTAAGACCGTAATGTTAAGTTAAGCCGGTATTGGAAAAATAAAACAGTAACGATATTCTAAAATTTAAAACTAAAAGTATTACTTGTTAGAGGAATATTCATCATCTAAAGTGTTTTGACGATATCAAAAGTGAAAAACTCCTTCTTATATTCCTCATTCATAATTTTAATATCTGTCACTGCAGCATCTTTAGGTCCCGACTTACACCAACCAAGCATTTTATCAATATCGACATCCAAACCCTCCATTACGGATTCTACCCGTCCGTCTGACAAATTTCTAACCCAACCAACGATGCCGAGCTCCTGTGCCTTTTGTGCAGTGTTTTGGCGATAATATACCCCTTGTACCTTTCCACTTACAAAAATATGGACTCTAGCATAATTTGTCAAAGTCAAAACCACACGATATTTGAATCATACAAAAAAAGTTATGGAATTAAGCCACCTTCTTCTTCATAAAGATCCTTATAAGAGGTACCTTTTCTTATTAATTTTATATCGCCCTCACAAGTTTTCATCAGAACTGGGGGCTTTGTTTGACAATGAAAGGGCATATTAAACACTAGAGAATAAGCTCCCACATTATAAAACAACACATAATTTCCAATGTTTGCATATGACAGGTCGGATAGTTTCGAAGTAGGAAAAACATCTAAAGTGTCACACAACCTTCCCACAAGATGAATATTCTTCCCAGTATACTGTTTGTTAGAATTGGAAAAGTAAAGATGATTATTGGTGTTTTTGTTTGATATAACTTCCTGAGGATATTCTTGTTTAAGTAAAGCAGCATCTAACAAAAGATGATAGCCTGTATCTAAAATGACTATTTTATGATCATTGTATTCTTTAGTGTTGACAATTTTTGAAACCATTATAGACGATTCTGCAACTAGGTATCTACCACTCTCTATCATTAGTGTAAATTTACCATGAGAGGATACTAGATTATTCAGTTTTTCTATATAGACAGACGACATTTCACTTGGGGTAGGAACTGGCTCGTTATAAAATACAGGAGTCCCGCCACCAATATCCAGTGTTTTTAATGAAAAATTGGTGATTTCTTTTTTTAATTTATTTAACAATGAATTTAGTCGGTCTAGAGCATTAACATAACATACAAAGTCGGTAATTTGAGACCCCAGATGAAAATGAAAACCCTCAAACTCCAATAAGGGATTATCAAAAATGGATTTAACAATGAAATAAGCTGAATCAACTTTCCCACCGTTTAAAGGAACTCCAAATTTGCCATTTTTGTAAGATGCACGGACCTCGGCTTTAACACCTACTTCAGGATTTATACGTACCATTACTTTAGGAATAACGCCAATAACGTTAGCAGCCTGAGACAAATTAACTAATCCAAAGTAAGAACTAACGACAATTCTCGTAATCCCATAAGAAAGGACCTGCTTATATTCATCTAGTTCTTCTGTTACACTTGTGTAGACAATATTTTCAGGATTAATGTTTAATTCCCTCATAAAAAACAATTCACCCAGAGAAGTAAGATCAAAAGTAATATTGTCTTTCATAAATGTTCTAAGAATAGATGGATTAAAATTAGCTTTAATTGAATAGGCAATTTTTACATGGCCATGAAATTTATCATAAGCTCCGTTAAGTTCTAAAACTTTATCATGCAGAGCCTCTTCGTCTACTAGATATAATGGAGTCCCATATTTTTCAACCAACTGGCTAATTTCTTCGTCTGTAAAAAAACGATTAATCTTAGATAACGTTACTTCGTTTTGAATAATCTGTAGTGCATTTACAACCATTCTTTTTGTGAAAGTTATTCAAGAAATTATACTTAAAAACATTTCCCCTAAAAATTATTTTCATTTTAATAATTATGTTAAATAATTTATAATAATTTTTATGCAATATCAATAAAAAATATAAGAATATGAATTTTTTCAATTAATAAAGAAATCAAAATATTGGAGAAAATAGAAAAATTACCTATAATAAGGTACTGTAAGTTTCTCACCCGACTTACTATCTCTTTGAGTTTTTATCTTCTTAACAGCATCTTCGAAATGTTTCATTGTAACATGCGCCTCCGATGCATGTTTTGCAGCGTCTTCAGGATTACTATATTTTTGAAGATACTCATGCAACACGAGTGAAACCGCAGTATTTGAAACAGCAGATACATCAGCTCCGCTAAATCCATCTGTAATTTCAGCGATTCTATCGAAATCAACGATGTCAGAAATAGGTTTTTCTGTTGAATGAATCTCCAATATTTTCTTTCTTGTAGCCTTGTCAGGTAAAGGCACGTATACTATCTTATCAAACCTACCGGGTCTCAATAATGCAGGATCGATCATGTCCGATCGGTTAGTTGCTGCAATAATAACTACACTGGTTAATTGTTGAATTCCATCTAATTCGGTTAATAGTTGCGAAACGACCCTTTCAGTTACCATGCTATCACCTCCCAGTCCTCTTACTGGTGCGATCGAATCTATTTCATCAAAGAAAACAACACATGGTGCAGCTTGTCTTGCACGTCGGAAAATTTCTCTGATCCCTCTTTCAGACTCACCTATCCATTTTGATAATAATTCTGGTCCTTTCACGCTAATAAAATTGGCTTCAGATTCTGTTGCGACTGCCTTTGCAAGCATCGTTTTTCCGGTACCAGATGGACCGTGCATCAAAATACCTTTGGGTACAGAATGACCTAGTTTTGTATAAAGATCTGGGTACCTTAATGGCCATTCCACTGCCTCCTGTAGCTCTCGTTTAACCTCATCTAATCCACCTATATCATTCCATTCAACATCAGGAGATTCCAGATAAACTTCCCTCATGGCAGAGGGCATCACTTCTTTAAGAGCATTTTCAAAGTCAGACATGGTAACAATCAATTTATTCAATACTTCAGGATTTATTTTCTCATCCTCCAAGTTAAGTTCAGGTAACAATCGTCTAAGACATTTCATTGCAGCTTCCTTACAGAGATATTCCAAATCTGCCCCTACAAAACCATGACTTACAGCTGCTATTTTTTCTTGATTTACGTCTGATTCTAAAGGCATATTTCTTGAATGAATTT
>WHSX01000001.1:20691-21432 GCA_009379865.1 Candidatus Nitrosocosmicus sp. | reverse complement strand
TGGATCGATAGCATTTGGTCTATTTGTGGCGGCAATAACTATAACTTTACCTCTTGCTTCCAATCCATCCATCAAAGATAATAACTGAGATACAACTCTTCGTTCAACTTCCCCTGTTACTTCTTCTCGCTTTGGAGTTATAGAGTCTATTTCATCGATAAACATTATAGAAGGAGCCTTTTCCTTGGTTTCTTTAAATATTTCACGCAATCTTGCTTCAGATTCACCGTAGAATTTGCTCATTATTTCTGGACCAGAGATACTTACGAAGTGTGCACTACTTTCATTGGCCACTGCTTTTGCCAACAATGTTTTACCAGTGCCTGGAGGTCCATACAACAACACACCCTTTGGTGCCTCAATTCCTAATTTTTCAAATATTTCGGGATGGCGTAATGGCAGTTCTATCATTTCACGAACTTTTTGGATTTCCTCTTTTAAGCCACCGATATCTTCGTATGTTACTTGTGGCACTCCACGGAGAGTTTCTCCCCGTTCAGCTATATGAAATACAGTTTTTTGAGTAACTAAAACGGCATCAACACCAGGACCTGGGGTGACACCTATGACTTGAAATGTAAGTCTACCACCAAAATATGGCACCATCACATTGTCGCCTTTGATTAATGGTACACTTTCAAGAGCATCAGCTAAATATCGCTCATCAATTGGAGGAATAGCTTCTAATGGTGCAACAATGACTTTTTCTGCAGGAACTGCTTTAATCTTTCTAACAATTAC
>WHSX01000001.1:0-20625 GCA_009379865.1 Candidatus Nitrosocosmicus sp. | reverse complement strand
CTCGTCCGAAGGATAAAGAGGTAAACATTTTGCAACTGTTTTGCGTTTACCTTTAATTTCCACGACATCACCTGTAGAGGCGCTCAAAGCATCCATAGATTCATAATCAATTCTAGCAACACCACGGCCTACATCTCGGGTGTAAGCTTCAAGCACCTTTAGTGATATGGTGTTTTGGCTCATAATTATATAACTACACAACTCTTTATAACTTTATTATCAATTATTTGGTTGATTACTCAGATATTCTTTAATTTGAAAAATTTCAAATTAATGTCTGATTCCATTATAATAGAAATTATGTCATACCATCAAAATTCCTAAAACTATCAAGAATAAATTTAATAGCGGGCTTTTAAGATCGATATATTAGATTTAATTGGGAAAGAGGACATTAGTAAGAAGAAGAGGGAAAGGAGGAAAACAATTTAGAGCAATTATAACTGGAAAAATAGCTCCCACTAAATATCCTAATTTTGAGATTAATGAAGTTCATCATGGTATTGTAATGGATTTGGTACATGAAAGAGGAAGAGATGCACCGGTTGCTAAAATTAAATTTGATGACAATAAGTATTCATATATTCCGGCCCCAGAAGGCACAACGGTCGGAAGCAAAATTGAGATAGGAAACGGAGCAAAACCTTTGTCTAAAAATATTCTAGACCTAGGATCCATACCAGATGGAACACTTGTTTGTAATATTGAAAAAAACATTGGCGACGGTGGAAAATTGATAAAGGCAGCGGGAACATCGGCAATAGTATTTTCACATTCCGTTGATAGTGTAAAGGTGAAATTCCCATCAGGAATGATCCTAAATATGAATCCTAAATGTCGTGCAATGATTGGAGTTGTTGCAGGAGGTGGAAAATCGGAAAAACCGTTCCTTAAAGCCGGTAATAAAGCAAAATATATGCAATCAAGAGGAAGATTATACCCAGTCGTAAGAGGAATTGCTCAAGCAGCAGTATATCACCCACATGGTGGAGGAAGACATCAACACATAGGTCATCCGTCATCTGTTGCAAGAAACACCCCGCCTGGTGCCAAAGTAGGTAATATTGCACCCAGGAAGACAGGAAGAGCAAGAATCAAGAGGAGACAATAAATTAAGAAATCAAAAAAAAATTTATTGTAATGTATGATATCTCAAAAATACTTGGTGAAATAGAATTTGCTTTAAACACCAACAACTTTTTGAGATTAACTGCTTTGGAGGATCTTCATAAAAATGAGAAAGGAGATCCGTTTAAAATTTTGATTGGCACTATTCTTTCATCTAGAACAAGAGATGAAAACACCACTCAGGCACTTATAAAACTATTTAAGAAATATAAAGGAGTAGAAGAGATTTCTAAAGCGAATTTAGATGATATTAAAAAGGAGATATCATCCGTCGGTTTTTACAATATCAAGGCAGGTAGGATAAAGGAAGTTGCAAACATTATAGAAAGCAAATTTCATGGACAAGTACCAGATGATGAAGAAAAACTGTTAAAACTACCTGGAGTAGGAAGAAAAACTGCAAATTGCGTACTCGTATATGCCTTCCAAAAATCTGCCATACCTGTAGATACTCATGTGCATAGAATTTGCAATAGATTAGGAATAGTAAATACAAAAAGTCCAGAAGAAACAGAAAAAGAATTGTCTGCGTCGGTAGACAAAAAACATTGGATTAGGCTAAATTCTGCATTTGTGAGGTACGGCCAAAATATTTGCCTGCCGCTAAAACCAAAATGTAATTACTGTAATTTAAGACAAATTTGCAAATATTACAAAGAAAATAAATAAAACATAAAAATAAAAGCAAGAAAAAAGGTCTAAGAAAGTTTCCAGTATTTTGGACATCTAGTTTTGATAATTTTAATTCCGCTTCTTCCAAAACAACAAGAATATCACGGTTCCGCCTACACCTACTATCATTACTAATGGCATATAGTAAAGAACAGATTCAGTTAAGCTACCACTGAGAACTTCGAATTGTATAGAGCCCCCAAATGTAGAATTAGGCATTGAAGATTCATCTTTTCCATAAACATCTATAGATCCCACGTCGAATCCGTTTAATCCAAGTTTATCTAATACTATTCTTTTTCCGTTAGTGACAGTCAATCCTTGGACATTGGCATGAGATACGGTTACCGGACCGTCCGTAGACCATCCATTTTGATTGTTTACATACATTCGCATATATCCAGTGTCATTTGTATTCACAGATACTATGAATCCCTTTGACTGATCACCAAACAACATCAATTCGATAAATTTCTCACTAGGAGGTGCCTCCTTAATTTTTATGATGGTTTTAGAGTCATTATTATTGTAATAGCTAAGATTGTTATATATCGATATAATCCAATTATTTACCTTTGGTTCATTAAAAACATATTCTACCGGATTACGTCGATCATTATTAGTATCATTAAAAGGCAAAACAAAAATTTCTGAGACATTGGTTTTGGTTGTTTGAAATTCTTGAGAATTATTAGTTAATTGAGAGAAGGATGGATTCTGAAAAAAAATACTCACCACCACAACCACAGTTAAACCTAAACCTAAACCTAGAACTAATAAAAGGTGGTAATATGATAAATTATAAGTCGAAAATTTATAATTTATTATCATACTAATTCTTCATAATGCGATTATATATTTGTAAATTACAAATAAATCAATCTACAAATGGTCTTGGATAGGATAATATTATTTTAGAAATTTCAGGTCTCATTAGATGAGAAGGTGGTAATTCGCCTAAGGAAAACATTTTTCGCATTTTGGTTCCACTTAATTCTTCTCTATAGTCCAAATCATGAGGACATGTGCGTTCATTAACATAGCTTTGACATTTCTTACAGAAATAAAAAGCTGGAAAGAAGATAGGTTCGATTTCAAGTTCTGGATAATCTTTGAAAATATCGTGAGCTGCAAATGGGGAATAATAATTACCTACACCGGCATGATCCCTGCCTATTATTATATGAGAGCATCCAAAATTTTGACGCATAATAGCATGATGAATAGCTTCTCTGGGTCCAGCGTATTTCATTTCGGTATGTAAGGTGGAAAAAATGATTCTAGATTTGGGATAATAATTATCTATCAAGACCGTATAGGAATTCAATATTACATCGTCTTTAAAATCTCCTACTTTTTTTTTACCTATTAAAGGATTTATAAATAAGCCATCGTAAATGTTTAATGCGGCTTTTTGTAACATTTCGTGAGCCACATGTGGAACATTTCGGGTTTGAAATGCAACCGTACTTTTCCAGCCCTGATCTTCAATCTCTTTTCGAGATTCTGTAGGAGTTAAGCGAAATCGGTCTAAAAATTTATTGTTGGTATTGACTATTTTAACCTCTCCTGCAATAAGTATATCCTGCATTGTAACAAATTTATTGAATCCAGGATGTGATGGATCGTCAGTTTGAAAAACGGATTTAGCGCTTTTGGTTTTATCAAATTTATACAAGTCTTCTACCTGCATTACCCCAAAAATTTGATCGTTGTTACGTAAAGCAACTTGTGACGAATCTTTTACTTTTTTTGCTAACTCTTCATTAGCATCTAAAATAATAGGAATTGTCCAAGGTAAATCGTTAGCTAGTCTCCCTTTTTTTACTACACTAGTAAAATCTTTTTCATTCATAAATCCTTTTAGTGGACTAAATACTCCAAATGAAATATTTTCTATTTCCTTTTTTAGTCCGGTATCCACATCTAATGTAAATAAATCCTTGTCAATTCTAGACTGATCTATAAAATTATTTGTTAAACTACCACCATGTGGTCTAGGCATCCTTCTATGAAATGATAGAGGTTATTTCTTTCTTTTTTTTCTCGTATACTTCTTGTATTAATTCGTAAGGGCTGATCCTAAACTTGACTTTTTTTAACTCTTATTCCAATGTAGTCCACATTCTTTGTGAAAATCATTTTCCCACCACCATCTGCCAGCTCTTAGGTCTTCACCTGCTGCTACTGCACGGGTGCAAGGGGCACAGCCTATACTCGGGTATCCCTTATCGTGTAGTTTGTTGTATGGTATGTTATTCTTTTTTATATAATCCCAAACCATGTCATTGGTCCAGTCTACAATAGGATTAATTTTGATCATGTTGTTATTTGATTCATCAATTTCAACTTTTTTTGCATTAGACCTAGTAAAAGTCTGCTCTCGTCTTAACCCAGTTATCCAGGCATCCAGATTCTTTAACATTCTTCTTAAAGGATGGACTTTACGGATTTCACAACACAATTTCCGTTCTTGAACACTGTTGTACATTAGATTTACTCCGTTTTCTGTCACCATTTTCTCCACTTCCATAAAATCTGGAAACATAGTTTCAATGGATATAGAGTACTTTTTCCTTATTTTGTCCATTACATCATAAGTTTCTGGATTAAGTCTACCTGTATCTAAAGTAAAAACTCGAATATCATCACCATGAATATTATACATTAAATCAATTATTACCACGTCTTCTGCACCAAAACTTGATGCAAAGGCTATTTTTGGAGAAAAGGTCTTGATTGACAAAGATAAGATATCTTTTGCAGTTTCTGCTTCATACTTTGATGGATTTGCAGAATAAAGTTTCATAAATTCAATTTTCCTATCATTGTTGGACATATCATTAGTTGGAGCTATAACTCATATAATATTATCTTAAATTAAGTGATGAGGCGTGTTCAGTAATTCAAAAAAGGAGAAGTTACATTACAAGGACATCTAGTTTATTAGGGAGGTTACCATAGTAAACAGAACTCGTGGTGAAAGTAAGGTCTGAGTTTAGAAAAGTGGCAATTATTTTCAGAATATAATAATTTGGGCTTTGATCCATTGAGATGGTTACCTGATTGTTCCAACGAGTTAAACCATGAAAAGTTTGATGGTATTGTAGACGAATTTAAGAGAAATAATTTAAGAATAATACCAAATCATTATAGCTATTTCCAATATCCAGAAAAAAAAGATGCAGAAATAATTAGAAGAGTTTATAGAATAGACGAAGAGTTCAGACACGAAGATCTGAAAACTAAAAAAGCCGTATCAATATTAAAGTATGATAAAAACATAGTTAAAGACGACAACCTAATAGTTAGTGAGATTAAGAAAATATCGGGCTCATTTGATACTAAAATAGAGGTAGATAAGGTGTCCATCATACCTACAAATAGTAAAAAGGATTTCCAGTTTATTTTGTTTGATCATATTAAAACTCAAAGGGGAAACAAAACTGGATATACAATCGTTACCAATTCTAATACCCAGGCAACAGATGTTACTCAGCCAATAGAGTCTCCAATTCATATGGAAATATCCTTTACCGAATCTATTAGTCTTTTAAATCTACTTGGATGTTCTAAGGATATCAAACTATATCCAATATATGATGCACCAACCGATGAATTATTAGATGATATAAGGAGAAATATTGATAGTTTTACAGCAAAATATAATTATACATTTGAAGACTATAGTTCGTTGAAGTTGGGTGGTCTTTTTTTTGGTACCACAGCAGTAGGTAATACTCACAAAGAATTACCAAACAGATATGATTTAATAGAGCAAGATATGCAAATAATAACAACTGACAGCTTGGGACTTTTGGCATGTCTTGGCTTGTACATAATCACCAACCTAGATAATATGATCTTTGAAAAAATGAACAAGTATGGTATAGACAGAGAGAAAGTAAATCAATTAAAGGATCTGGCTCTTAAAAGTCTCACAGAGCCAAAGATATCGATTGGGAAAATAGTATCCAAGTATCTGCCTGATTTTGAAAACCAATTCGATTTACAATCCAATATATTAGTAACACATCCGATTTCAAAGAATGGTATTGCTTCATTTGTGGAACTTTCGAAATTAATTAACAACCAAATAATAATTGACGATGTTCCATATGTGAATAATGATATTAAGAATTTTGTATTAAAGGAGCACCTATTATCAAATGTTAGCGCCTCTACTCCTGATACAAATATGATAATAGTATCAAAAGACTTTGCAACAACCATTATGGAAGAGCTATCCAAACACAAGTTTAATCCAGCTATTGTAGGAAGAATTGGAAAACTAGGGAAAGCTGGAGTCATTTTTAACAAGCAGACTTGATAATATTATTCCAATAAACCGCTTGACTATTAATCATAGTGGCTGTTAATTTATTGATATTATTAATAGTAAAATATTGGACATCGAACAATCGACGATAAGAGCTAATTAGTAGAAGGGGATGGAATGTTAAAAAATTAAAGAAAAATAAAAAAAAGTGGGTGTGATATGTAGTTTATTCTTCTGTTGTTGGTGGAATAGCATCGGTTTCGTCGACTTCTGCTTCACCGGCTGTTCATGTGAAAGGTGCAGTTGGGGGTCAAAGTCAAGGTGGAGCTAATTTGACCAGTTGACGGTCTCCATAATGAGACTTGGTGACAAATCTGTCTACAATGGGAAATGCGGATGTTATTGGTCTGTTGATTGTGATTGACCTATTCCTTGAGTTGCTACGCTATTATCACCATCGTCATTTGAACTAGAACTACCATCGTCATTTGAACTAGAACTACCATCGTCATTTGAACTAGAACTACCATCGTCATTTGAACTAGAACTACCATCGTTATTACTATTACCATTGTTATTATCAAATACAATATTCTCGGCTGATTGGAGATCAGTTACACATACAGCTTCTAATTCATTATTATCATTAAATTGTGGTGCCAGTTTAAAAGAGACTACATCTTCGACGTTAGTTCCAGGTTCTATTGTCAAGTCATCTTCACTCAATGCATCTGTGCCTGAGAATGAAGCTGGAAGTTTGTCAAGTCAGCATTATTATCTCTAATATCTACTTGTCCTGGGGATTCAAAAGTTATAGATTCTACCTTTAAATCATTTCCACAATTGTCAGAATCTTTGCCCAATGTTACATAGTGATTATGCCATACTGGATCATCGGCATTTGATTGTTTTTCACTATCTTGAACTCCTGCATGAGTTGTACTAACTATCACAGCATCTAATCCCTCGTCAGTTAATACACCATATCCAAAGGCACCACCATCACCATTGGTTGGGATGTGTCCATGAGTTTTGAGAAATGCACTCATTTCATCTGAATCTGCATCTATGGTTGCTTCTCTGATATTTAGAAAGTCATCATCATCTCCATCTGAATCAGAAGATGTAGATGTGGATGCAAATGCTAAACTTAAAGGTGATATCACTAATACTAAAAGCATAGAAATAACAGTAAAGAATTGATAATTCATTATTAAATTAAGATTTCGAAAAATTTATACCTTTTTGTGTTGTTATAGCAAAATTTGTAAATATTGAGAATTTATGGGAAATAATGACTAGATTTATATTATTTAACAAAATCAAAATCAAAATCAAAATCAAAATCAAAATCAAAATCAAAATCAAAATCAAAAGCTATGGAATTGAATGGTAAGTTGTTCTGAGTATCATTAATTTTGATCATGAAAACAAATCATGAATTTGTTTATTGATTTTAGTGATATGGATATAATGATAGGATTTGATTTCATGGTATGAAGCTAAAATGACGATCTGATTCTACATCCATCTAGACAAGCTTCTTTTGATATTACTTTATAGTATAACGTTATTTTTCTTTCAATCTCAAAACAGATATTGGAATATTGATTTCTTTTGTTCCACTATAACATAATTTTAGACCAAGGAACACGCACTAGCAGAGGACAAAGCTCTGTGAACAAGCAGGTTAGAAACATATTTTACGTACATGAGTGAGAGAGTGAGGAATAAAGGCATCAATAGGTGTCTCGTTTAACCCTCCATGCTTTTGTACCTACAAAATATCAGTAGACAACTTGTGAAATACTTATCACATGAATATAGCCTTCATTCTCCTCTTATCGGTGGGTATTCATCATTGGAATAGTGAGTTCTTCACTTTCTTCTTCTGGTAGGAACGTTATAACATCCCACAGATTATATATATATTTTCAATAATCTCTAATTTGATACTATGTGAAGGCTCCAATAAGTTATAGACAGACAAAGCCCTATAGAAGAAAACGGATATCATTATAGTTATCGTGGAAATGATACTTAATATTAAAACAGCATAATGCTTTTTGTTTTCGATTTTGTTGATCTAAAAATAAAAAGAAATTAGTTGGTGGTAGTAGTATTTAGACATACTACATACGGAGTTATTTGAATATCTTCCCCTTCAACGTTTATTGTCCAGCTACTATTTTGAATATTGGGTATGCTCCCAATTTCATTTATTTCCCCGTTATTGTCTTCTTCTTCGGCTCCTACTATACTGTATCCACCACTTAACGGAATATCATTATCGTTACAGGCTGCGAAAGTGGTTACAAAAGATTCTTCATCAGATGTAGATTGTTGAACGCCATTATTAACATACATGTTTTCCTTTAAGATAATAGAGTTATTACCTGCTGGTCCTGGAGGTCCTACCTCACCTGCTGGTCCTGGAGGTCCTACCTCACCTGCTGGTCCTTGGGATCCTTGGGGTCCTGCGGACTCTGCTATATTCTGGTCTATGTTATCTCTTATTGGTTCAGGCAACATCACGGATTGATTATCGGTATTGAAAAATGATTCAGTTTGATTTTCGTCAGATAAAGATTCGGTTGGTATTTGTGACTGGTTATCGGATGAAGAATCGCTAGTGTTCGCCAAATCACTACCATCTAGTTGCTGAGCAACTACAAGTCCATGGTTACCTTGTATGGCTGTCAAGACTATTGTAATTATAATCAAATAAGACACAATTAATTGCATTTCTGTACACTTTCAATAATTCTATATATTAAGATTATGATAAGTCACAGATTTGAGAATAACCATCTGTAATGTATTAGGAGATATAAACTAAAATGATACCTTAACAATGAAGTATTTACCACGGACCAATCTAATCTAATTCAACTTCTATCTTCGTTGTAGCAATACTATCCGGAACTAATTTGCTTTGTTTATTACTCTTACATATTACATTAAAGTAAATGCATCGTAACATCATAACAACAAAAACAAAAATCAGTTCCACACAAATCAAATGGATATCAATTTCACCCCATCATCATGTTGTAAAACACCAGTGACGTAGTAAGACATACAGCATGAGCGCAGACTACAGAAAATGAAGTAATTAAAGAAGAAAAGGAAGAAAAATAAGAAAAAGCCTCTGGATATGATTTTATAGTGATATCCTATAGCCCATTTAAATATGATGAAAAGCCTCAGTAGCGCTTACAATAAAAGAGGCATCACAAAGGTTTTCAATTTATTGTTTTACGTGCCTACAAGTTAAAAAAGTATCATCCCAATTAATTTTCAAGATACAAATTAACCGATCATGATATTATTTTAATAGATTATTTTAATGGATAGTCTTGAAAATTTGTTAACCATTTTCCATTTTATCACAAATAATACTATAATACCTTACTTATCTCTATAACTATGAATTATCCGTTTTCCACAACCATTACAGAAAATATCGCTACAGGTAACACATCTTACTAAGAGACTTCCTCTACAGCCGTGATCTAATAGAAATGGATCATATACTTCAAAAAGGTGCTCATGGACATATTTCATATCTCTGTATTCATTCTTTGCTGTATTTGGAAATAAATCTAAATTGCTGACAATGACATTTTTGTAGTAAGTATAGTTAATTTCAGGATCTAAATCAGAATTATTATAATTCATAGGTGTTCACATTAGGATAAAATTGCAAGGGCCAAAAAGCACATTCATTTCTTGTTTGGAGGCGTAAAAAGAATAACCTCAATGATATGCTCTTGTTCACACGAATATCTGACATTGTCAAATTAATACAATTTTACCCAATTACTAGATATAAAAACATATGCTTAAAGTCTTAATTAACTCACATTTTCAATTGTATAATGAAAAATATCTCTTAAATATCAAAAAAATAAACGAATTTTAGCCAAAAGATTCTACAAGATGTAATTATGAGGAGTAGCTATTTGCTTCTCCCTGTTTTTTTTGTTTCGATAGTAGCCTTGCGAAACGATTAATTGATTAAGTACTTTATTCAACCAATCCAGTACTAGATTGTAGATCCATAAAAGAATGAAGAAATTATTTTGACTGGTGCTATTGTACTGCTGAATAGCAATTATGTTTTTGATATTGGACGTTAGCGTTATTGCACGCATACACATTTTCTCCACTCTACCAGAAGATACACTTTAATTCTGACTAATAGACTCTGATTGAATTATCCGCTGAATAGGTTTAGGGCCTTCTAGCAAATTCATTATCAGTGGCAACTAAAAGTGCAATAACTAAAGTAAATGCGGCCATCATGAAAACACAAGTCTATAATGTTTTAGTGTTCATTATCTACACAAACAATAGACCACAAATATTAGGTCAGAATACAATCTGTATGTCTATTGGGTGTAGCAGTCTTTATTTAGCAATATTATGAATTAAGGCTTTATCCTAAATGACAAGATATCTTATTAGATCCATACAAACAAATTGTAATCGTTAAACTGGCAAAAAGGACTTGTAGGAAAATGAAAGAAAATATTCCTAAAAAATTGGCGGTTTGTAGTTTAAAGTAAATTAAAGGATGCAAACTGAGGTCCCTTTATGAAAAGATGGATAATCTAATCTCACTCTAACCAACTCTACCTTTTTGAGAGCCTCTCTAAACGAACTAGTCGATTGTGGGCATTTTGAGGAAAAGAATTATCAAATCAATTACTTTGGTTTGCTCCTGGGTGTAAATCTCAATAGTTGAGATGTATTCTGATAATACATTTATTTTTCAGTTCACATTGTCAAAATCATTAAATAAATATGATATTTAAAAAGGGTAAATCTAACTGTTTAATATATTTTTTTAACATCAGATCTAATGGTATATTGTTTGAAGCTAAATTGATATGAGCATCTTTTTTTTCTAGAAATACATGGAATTTTTGGAAACTGGTCAAGTAGTAGTTGGAACGCGTGGTAATTAGTTGCAATTTCTTAATTACTTTTTGAGACATTTTTTAAATATTTTTGATTCATCTTGTTTGACGACTTTGGAGGTTAATCCCTAGATTTCCTTGCTAACAAATAACTTAGAACTACTTACATCATTTATAAATGGAAAAACAAAATCTGCAGTAGGTATCACCGGCCGCCTGACTGCCGGCCGCCTGACTGCAAGTGTTGATTTCAAGAAAAAATCTTAAATAGTGATTATGTTTTTGTTAATTGATGGATGTTTATGAAATTGAATGTGTTTTAACTGATGAATATGGTTTGGTATCCCATGTTGGTGTTAAAGGGTATGGAATGCAATCAGTATCATTAATAAGCCATTTAATTAAAGAACATATAGTTTGCTTTTTTACTTATAGAAATAAGACTAGAATAGAGGTATTTGCGAACTTTACAACTAACGAAATTCCATTTCTTGCCACTCATCCTGATGAAACAAATGTCAATGACTTGGACTTTTTACCGAAAATCAGTACGCCATTGCTAAAACAGTTAGTCGAGCCTCTCAGGTGATATGGATTTCTTTGTGTTTGCTAGTTCTCATTGCCTATCTAACTACCTGCCTACTTGTCTATCTGCCTATACATACCCCACTATGAGCAGAATACTATAAAATAAGAAAATTATTAGGCCTAGACTCTATTAAAGTATTAATTTGTCAAGTATGAACTAGTAATAGAGCAAAAAATTACTAAATATGAACAGAAGTTAATCAAAACATTTACTGACAACCTATATATATAATTATTGTGACATTTTGGTAATGCTTAACAAGATCATTACATTGCACAATAATATATCATTATTACAGAAATTAATTGAACATGTAAAGCTAGATAATTATATGCTATCAATAAAAGATCGGCTTTACAAAATAGGTTTTATTAATTGAATATTCCCGTTAAATGATAGAAAAATAAATAAGAAAGTGGATTATGATTTGGCAAATAGAAATAGTACAACGACAAATGATGAAAATAATGATGCATATCTTTCAGTAACAAATGAAGACAGTTTACAGGGTAATCAAATAACCTTTGTCAATTTTTCCAATAATTATTGTGTATGCATGATTGATATAATTGATTCTACAAGTAATACATATGATATATTAGAATCTAAAAAGATCAAGCAATACTACTCTGTATTTCTCAATACCATGACCTCAATCATAATCCGTCATGGGGGTAAAGTAATTAAAAACGCTGGAGATAACTTGTTGTATTATTTTCCGAGTACAATGAATGAGAGTAATTACTTAGATTTTCAAGATGTAATTGAATGTGGATTATCGATGATTGATGCAAAGGATCAAGTGGATCTGTTGTTGAATTTGAATGGTTTGCCCCCCATTAATTATAGGATTAGTGCAAGTTATGGAAAAGTAGAACTAGCGATTGGAGCAAATTCTCATAGCGTCGATATTTTTGGAACACCTGTGAATATATGTTCTAAAATAAATCATTTAGCTTCATCAAATCAAATGATAATTCATAGAGACCTTTACCAAGTGATGAAAGAAATGCCGTATTTTGATGACTATGTATTTGAGGAATTAGATCATAAAAAAAGTGTTAACGACTATTCAGAGAATAATAAAAATGAATATACAACTTATTCTGTTCATCGATTTGAAGACATTAATAAACAAAAAGAAATAGAAAGCAAAATATTAGAATTGCATGCTGAACGTAAGCGCATTAATCAAAATAAAAATAACTCGTCCTTTAATATTTTGTTGATAGATGATGACAAAGACATTCTTTTTACATATTCAGCGATAATTAAAAGCCAAGGCTTTACAATAACCTCTTTTTCAAATCCATACGAAGCACTTAATGACTTTTCCACAACGAATCCATATTTGTACGATTTAGTTATAATGGATATACGGATGCCGGGAATAAATGGCATTAAACTATACTCTAAATTTAAAGTTATGAATCCCAATGTAAAGATACTTTTTGTGTCGGCCTTAGATGCTGTTGGTGAATTGTTAAGCTTATTTCCTGAAATTAAAGATTCAGATATCTTGAGAAAACCTGTAGAATCCCAACAACTATTAGAGAAAATAAATATAATAATAAGAAATTAATTAGTTTAAAGACATACCAATTTAATTGACTTTGCGACATGATATAGACCCTTTATGTAATTGTTGTTCCTTGGTAAGATAAGATAAGATAGGATATGTGTGCGATATCAACGATATAATAATAATTGTTAGACCGTATTAAGATAAATTATAATGATTCTTTTTTGATGTCATTTTATTATTTTTTCCAAAAAAAAAGATAAATAAAATCCTTTTTTCAGTAAGTGCTTCTAACAATCTTGCTGATTCATTATTGTTTAGAATCGACTATTAAACATACATTAAACTTTTACAAAAGATTTTATTAGAAAAATCTACAGACAAAAGAAAGTAGAATTAGTATTGGCAAGTTTAATGTAGTATATTTGATATTTTTAATTATGAATAAAAATCAAACCAGGCTGGCATTTATGTCAATATTTATTGCAACGGCACTTATTGGCTCAGCAATAACTATAGACCATGATATGGTTTTTGCATCAAAAAATAAAATAAATGAGGCAGAAGAAGGAATTGGACAACAATCTGAAACATTACAAAGTTCCTCATGTTTTTCTGAGAATGGAACATCATTAGCATCATGTAATAATTTAGATGCATCATTGAACCTTAACTTTGGTAACAATGGTCTAGGTCAACAATAATCCCTTTTTTTATTGCTAACTTTTTATGTAGTCTATCTGTAGTACAATCTTTATTTTAGTATTCGTTTGCAAATAGGTGAAAAATGGTAGTGGGCATATCAACATATTTTAGCCCTATTGATTCATAAATTACGCTTGGATCAACTACCCCATGACATCTAATGTTATGGTCATATGTCTACCTAATAAGGTAAAATATGACGTTCGTATTGATGGTTACAATAAAGACATGATAATTTAGTGCGGTAATAAGAACGAATTTTTTCTAATTTAAAGAACAAAAAATAACAAGATCAAACATCACAATTTATTCAAGTCGTCAGATAACTCAATAATCTAAGCAAAAACGCTAGATGTAATAATTCCAGATTTTATTGAAAATAGTTTATAGTTCTCCATTATAATCACGCTATTCTTGATATTCATGATGAGCTGGCAGACATACTAAAAGACTTGGTGGAACCATTGTCAAATGTATTCGTGATGGCATCGACTTCCAAGATTATCTATGAAACGTTACAGGATCAAAAAGATTCTGTCATAGATATTGTAAAAGAAGAATCAAATAAATCGAGCGTTAAATTGGTAGCTGATTACCAGCAATCCATAAAAGCAATTTCTCTTCCACAGATATTGTTTTCTTACATTATTTTTCTGATAAATATATTATTGAATTGAAGCTGTCGCCTGTTAAGCCAATGCTGATACCGACAATTCCACAATCATAATTTTCAATGAATAAAATTTGATCTTTGATATGGTTCAGGCTCGATTTATTCCTGTGTTTGGTTCGGGTTTGGATTCAGGCATAGATCTTAATTCAACAGGAATACTAAAGCTAAAAGTACTGCCAATTCCATTCTGGTTGTTTGATGCCCAAATTTTACCTCTATGTGCTTCTATTATGTTTTTTGAAATGTATAGTCCTAAACCAGTTCCACTATCTGACCTTGAAATAAACTTTTCAAATAGATGATTCATTACTTCAGGATTAATTCCTTTACCCTTGTCACTGATACTTACGATTACTTCTTTCCTGTCCTTTTTCATCAATACTGTTACAGCTATTTTTCCTTCTTCAGTAAACTTTCTCGCATTATTTAATAAATTTAATAACACCTGTGATATTCTAGCCTTATCTACTTCTACCCAGATTGATTGATCAAGAACTTCTTTTGATTTAGTTTCATCGAGGAAATTACAATCAATGAATACATTTTCTTCTTTTTTTTCTGAATTTGTGGCAAAATCCTGGATGGTATTTTTAACAAGTTCCACAAAATCAAACCGAGAGGTATTCAGATTTAATATATGACTATCTATTCTGGAGACGTCCAAAATATCGTTGGTTAGCTTTTGCAATTTCTTTGCGTTTCTATATATCACTTTAATGTCATTTTTCAATTCGGAGGTATCGATCTCTCTCGTGTTATCCTGAAGGCTACGATTAATCAAATCAGAAAGTCCCAGAATGGGTTGAATTGGTGTACGTAGTTCATGGGCAGCTATGTTAATAAAATCATCCTTGAGTTTTTCGTTTTCCTGTAATTTTTTAAGATTTTCTCTGATTAATGAATTAGCCTTTTTCAGATTAACACTGTATTGCATGCTTGACATAATAAGTGCAATAATATTTACAAAATATCCTACGTCTTTAAGAACATGTGCCATATTGTGGGCGGTATCAAAAGACATAGCAGAAAAGGACATGACGACCTGCGTAAAAACATCAATTACAAGATATATGACAAGCCCCTTATACACAACATCTTTTTTTTGATAAAGTTTTTTCTTGTAAAAAAAGAACAATCTAAACAGAATAGTATTAGAGGAGGTATCTCGTACGGCCTATGCACTGAATAATTATCCAAAACAGATGAGGGATAAACCAAAAAAAGTGAGCTCACAGCCGTTACTATTGCAATAATCCCTAAAATTGATATATAAAAAATTATACCATCTTTTTTTTCAGTAATGGCCTTTTTTTCCGTTTCTTCTTGCGTATTTGATGATGATCTGATATCAGACACTTGTTCTATTTCTTCTCTTTGAGATACAGATGAATATTTTAAAATAGCAATTAGGAGCATCGCACCAAGGAAGAAACGTCCAGCAAACCAAGTTTGAGGAATAAAATACTTTATGAAAACTATGTCCTCTATTAAAGCAAATGATACTATAACATGGAACAAATCAATGGAAACACTAATGAAAAATCCTATACCAACAAAAAGACTAAATCGATCTCGTAGAACCCTATAGCGCAAAATGTAATAAAAAGATAGAGCCGACCCTAGTATTACTGCAATCAATTCGATATAAAAATGATGTATCTCTGAGGAAACCCATATCGTAGGATCTAATGAGATAGCTAAGAACAGAGACAGCAGTAAAGATGGCAAAACTACTAGTTTAATTAAACTTGATAAAATTGAATCCTGGGAGAAAATATGATTGAGATTATTCAAAAACATCATCTTTAAACAATAATCATAAAAAAATTGAAAATATTTGACAGGTTAGGAATGTCCGGCCTATTTGTTATGAATTCAAGTTCTAATTTATTTTCAATCCCAAAGACAGTAAAAATTAACGAATCCAATATTGGTCAATTACCAACGATTGGCTTTGGCTAACTTCTTTTTTATGATCGATACAAACTGTTCACCGCTTAACGGTTTTCTCACAATTTCGGTCATTTTTATTTCAGGCAATGCTTCCACGAACTCGCCAACTAGATCCAGAGCGGTTACAAAAAGAATATTCAAATATGGATCTATAGCTTTGAACCTGTAGAATAGCTTTATTCCGCTCACTCCAGGCATTCTGATATCCATAACCACCAAGTCATAATTATGTGAATTTTTTTTTGCCAAGTTTTCTAGAGCTTCAATAGGATTTGAATAAGATTGTACTTGATATCCATCCTTTTTTAACATTGAATGATATGTGTATAGAATATCCTCGTCATCATCTATTAATAAGATATGGTATTGTTTGTTTTCTATTTGACTGGGTCGCTTGATTTCATTTGAAGGGGCTTGATACTTGAGGGCTTCACCTCGTTTGTTTGCGATTAATTTTTTTCTATTGTCCATTATTGTGTAATAGGAAGTAATATTTTTGCTACCCCCATCCAATGATAGTTTAATCTCAGATATTTCAAATTCTTTACTAAATGTTGAATTGATTAATAAAGTATACAAGTTCTTTCCTATCACTAATCCATTTGATTTAGACAAGCTGTTTATTTTGGCGCATTCATTTACTACCGAGCCAAACAAGTCTACTTCCTTGTTATTAGAGCCCAAGGCAACTTCTACTAACCCATAATTCATACTAATTCTATAATTGATTGGAGGTAAGTCTTCTTCTGCCAGTTCTTGATTTAATGGTTTGTTTGATCTAATCATTGAAGTGCTGCAATCAAAAACGTTTTGCAATGCCTGTTGATCACCAAGATTTGATGTTTTTGGAAAGTAAAAAAATAAATTATCTCCACTATTTTTAATAATTTTTCCGTGATATTGAGTAAGTATAGTACTCATGGAATTCAAAAAGAGTGAATAATATTTTCTTAATTTTTTAGAGTCCTTTATTTTTGCAGTTTCTTGAGTGGAATTAATTATATCGATAAATCCTATACAATATTGCTGTGTGAAATTAATAAAATTTATTTGTTCCTGATTAGTTTCTTTAGTTAAACTATTTGAATCTGAATTTGTTCTTGCAACACCACCGCTGGAACTATTAAAAGTACTTTCAGAATTATCATTCCTATCGTAATTAGATAGATTGTTTAGGCTATCCACCATGTTTATAATAGTAATAAAGATAGAGTACTATTTATGGTTATTGTTTACTATTGCAAATATATACCAATATCACTCTATGATGCTCGTTTTAGCGAAATACTTGAAATATTGGTCACTGTGGTTCAATAGACTGTTAATATAGCTTATTAAAACAAGGTTTAAAAATATTGCTATTGTAAAACTACAAGGCTATTAGAAGTTAGATCACAATAATGAAGACAATGGTATTACATTTTACGGATTTGTGGATGTTAGGAGGGTTGCGAAGACTAGCCCTTTAGGTTAAGGACGCAATCCCATCACCATAATTATTTCATCAAATCGGCAATTCTTTTTAATAATTCATCGAGTTCAATTGGTTTTTGGATAAATAAATCTCTACTTAATTCATGATAGTCTTTTTCTCGAAATTGTTGATAATATGCCTCGCTAGCAGTCAAAAAACACACTCTAATGTTATTGTCCATTTCCTTTATTTTCTTGTACAAATCAAAACCATCTATATATGGCATCTTAATATCAAGAAGTGCAATATCGTAGTAATTTGCCTTGAATTTTGACAAAGCTAACATGGAATCATTAAACGCATCCACTTCAAATCCATGAATTTCTAGGATACGTTTAAAAGATAAGGTAATGTCATCCTCGTCATCTACGATAAGAATTTTTATTTTATTCTTTTTGATTTTCATTTCATAGACTCACTCCAGAACTATTTTGAATTAGGTCAGTCTTAATTAATGGAATTCTAAAGGAGAAAGTTGCACCTTTGCCATCCTTATTATTTTCAGCCCACATACTTCCACCATGAGACTCGATAATATTCTTTGAAATGTACAACCCCAGTCCAGTACCTTGAAACGATCTAGTAGAAAATTTGCTAAAAAGATGAGGAAAGATTTCTTCCGAGATCCCACTTCCAGTGTCTTTAATGATTATTTCTGTGTATCCGTACGCATATGGACCATCTCCTTTTGATATCTTTAGAGTTATACGGATCAATCCATCTCTTTCAATGAATTTTATAGCGTTATCGAGCAAATTTGAAATAACCTGAATAATTCTTTCTTTATCAGCATGAATAAGAGCATCGAGTCCTAAGATCTCATTCTGTAGAGTATAATACAATTTTATATGCCTTTTATAAGTAGGTTTTTTTTAGCTGTCGTGTGTAATCCTTTATGACGGTAGTTAACAAATCGTTTAAGTTAAAATTCTCTTGATGTAATACAAGTTTGTTACTTTCAATTTTAGTAACATCTAAAATATTTTTTATCAAAACGTTGAGTCTTTTAGCATTCCTATAAATCGCTTCTATAGATTCATTTTTATTAATATCATATTTTAATAAATTTGCAAAAGTCAAAATACTTTGTGTTGGAGTTCTTAACTCATGAGCAGCAATATTTACAAACTCGTCTTTTGCTTTGTCAGCCAGTCGCAGTTTTTTTATGTATTCCTCTTTAAGATTATCTGCGTCTTTTAGTTTTTCACATAGCTCGGTTTGTTTCCACAATGTTTCAAAAATGGTAACAAATGATACAACATTTGATTGACTTGTAGAATATATTGCCGAGCCAACCGCTTCGGTAAATTTCTGCTTTGTGTCATTCTTTAATTCCACTATCAGTGAGTACTTTCCATCTACGACCAGTATATTTATCCGAGCATCAAAAGGCGATTCGATCCGTCTAACTTCAATTTTGTTCTTTTGACTTAGATTGTCAATCTCATTTTTTGCATTACTAAATGATGGAGTAATTATTCTTATTTTTACATTTCTATTTGAAGCGTCTATCAAAGATTGCATTATTCCGTCGTTTTCCTCTCTCATAAAAACAGTTGAAGTTGTAAGAATAAGCATTATTTCAGTAAGACTGGATTTTAAAACATCAAAATAGATGTTCTTTATTTCGAATGGATTTTTAATGACATTTACAATTTCGGGAATGATGCCCCTCTCAATTTCGTCAATTTTCTCTATTGCCGAAATGGATTTATCCCATAGGTTCTCAAAAAAGAAATTATGTTGTTCTACAACTGCTTTTGAATTGCTATAAACAACCTGAGACAATAATTGTAAATTTTTCATTGTTGCCGATGCGATATATTCGTTTTCGTTTACTGCAAAATTTCCTTTTAATCCTGGTAAATGATGTACTGAAGCTATCTTCAATAATTCTTTGCAAAAAGTAATATTTTCTTGAGTTATCTCGGTAATAAATCTGCATTTTACATTTCTTTTCTTCAAGTCAAACATCCCTTCATTAAAAACTTCTATACCAATTGCTACTGAAGGCCAGTACTGGTCTGCACAAATTAAAAGACTATTTTTAGAATTATTTAAGACATTAAGGATCGTTTTGGTGGACTCTCCTAATCCTTCCGCAGTACCTATTCCCTCCATCTTATCTAAAAAGTTATGCACACATATTAATTTTTTATATAAAATGGTAGTAAATGGCTCAGAATGTTTTATAATAACAAAAACATAAAAAGATGTGTAAAATTTAGCTTAATGTTACAGAGTATCCAGGTTTGGAGTGGAGAATTCTGTTATTCTCAAAAACAAGAATATATCTGTTATTCTTTAATTTTAATTTAATTTTGCATATATTTGGAATTCTTCTTAAAAACCTACAACTCTAACATATATCATCAAAATATACAAAAATATCAGTACAATTAATGGATTGTATTACTAAAAATATGTTAGATAAAAAATGACTAGTACAAAAGATGAATCCTAAATAATATTTACAATTAACGACCTCTAATGCAGAAAGTAGAAAAATTAGTTTGATTTCACTAATATTTGAGAATTTGATTATGAAGCATAATATCTGTTATTAGTACCAAGAAAACCTTTTTAATCTGAATATATACTAAGAGCCTATCCCAAAATTCGATAGAATTATAGCTAGTTGTCATTATCACTAAACTGTGACCTGTATCCAGAAAGAGAGGGTGGAGTATAAGGAGAAGTATGTT
>WHSX01000019.1 GCA_009379865.1 Candidatus Nitrosocosmicus sp. | reverse complement strand
CAGTAAAAGAGATATTCTGGATTCTGCCATAGTTCAAACCTACATCTCCCGTGTTAATTTGGCTATTATCGATGCTTTGTGTTAAGTATTCTGTCCCATTTATCAGTAGATCTAACGCTGAACCTTCGGAGACTAAGGTCAGGTTGTATATCGAGCCAGGGGTCCATGTAAGATTGGTTGGAATTCCTGGCCAAGCGGGTTCTGCAACTTGGCTACCATTATTCATCGTATAACCAATAGCATACACGGAATCATCAAAGATGTTAATTCCTACATGTCTAAAGTTATTAGCATCGACGAAAGAATACACAACGGAAGCATAATTGGATGTTGTAGTATCTAAATTATTGACTTTAAAGGATGTTGAAACTCCTGTAAAGTTTCCTGGGATTTCTGGATTCACTATGATATTGTTAAGAAGACTGGTGGTGGTGTTGTCAGCTGAACCTCCATGTAGACTGCCATCTAATATCGTCCAATTACCAGAAATAACAGTCCAGTCATTTATGTTATATATGTCCACATCACCACCTTGGGTATTATTTAAATTAGATGTTGGGGTTATTAGTTGAATATTATCATTACCGACATTAATGTCAGAGGAGTTAATCTGTGCAGTTGCGGAATGGTACATACTAAAACTAGCTGTGACCATTAGTATTCCTAAGATCCATATTAGATAAGATTGATGTGTCATATTGTCAACATAAACACTCATGAATAAAAACATATTGAAATTTTTCAGATAACAACTCAATTAGTAACATGATCAAAAATAATATTAGAAAAAATATTTAAGATTATAATAAAAATTGAATCTATAATTAGTTCTTATCACATCTAAGTTTATTTGTACGTCTTTTAATTAGAATTGTAGTCTAAATTGTATTCAAAAGGTATTATCCGAATAATACATTCAAAATCTTTACTCATGCGCCTCTATAATATAATATAGTTACAGATTCTAGTAATCAAATTTTCCTATTTTAACATCACTTGACTTTGAGCACGTAGGAAGTAAAAAGTTCCATATTAATAGTAGTTATTCCGAGTAACCCATAGAATGTTTACTAGCTAAAGTAGATATCCCAAAGCTCCTAAGGTTGAAGAAGTGAAAGGTCCCATGTATTACGCTCAATTGTACGGAACCACAGATGGCAAGCAGCAAAGTAATCCAAAGATTAACAAAAATATTGGCCCCACTAGAAATATTCTTCTCCTAGACAGTTACAAATTAAATGCATGATAACCATGATAATCGGGAGCGCACAGCAATAACGACATTAATCTCGATTTAGCAATATGATTAATTCGAAGACAAAAACCATCGATGTCGCTAATAATGTTTGAATTGTCTCGAGGATTCGATTCTATCTAATCCCTCAATAAAAGAATGCTTATTCTAAACTAATCAGCTATCTTCTCTGTTTAGGTTTTGTGATTCCATAATACCTCCTCACATGGGGTCTGTACATATAATAAATGATGATAGAGTTATAGAGTACTCCAAATATGGATATAAACTGTCCATTTACAACATTTAGTAAATACCCAGCGGCACCAAATCCTGACAGTACCAACAAAAGTTTCCACGACCAGTTCTTCCCAGTATACAATCCATATGCAGTAAATAATGATGCTACTCCCAAGATTAACAAAAATGCTGGACCCATAAGATAAATTCCACCCAGCGGCAATAGCAGATTAAATGCATAAATGGACATCATTACAAGAAGTATGCCACTAATTATCGTAAGAATTGTGATAATCAAAATTCCTCTAGGAAGCTTTTTGTTTACTTTTTCCACTTTTTTATCTAAAAGTTGTGGGAATATAACTTTTTAACAAATGATTTAAAAATCTTATAATTAATCGATATTGATGATAAATCTTAAATAAGAATATTATCACAATTTTTTTATGTATTTTAATAAAAAATTATACGCAATCCTAACGTTGATTGTTATACTTCCACTCTCTGTAATAACTTCAAACGTCTCTATCGTATACGCCCAGAGTTTTGTAATTCCAGACGAAAAACCTACAATTTCAACAACTGGAAGTGCAGAAAAAGAAATTCCTTCTGATGAGTCTCGAATTTCTTTGGCTGTTGAAAATACCAATGCAAATCCGAATACGGCTAGGAAAAATAATGCCGACAAGATGAATACGATAATAACTGTGTTAAAACAAGCCGGGCTTTCAGATGAAAATATTACTACATCAAATTACCAGATAACACCAAATTACGACTATGAAAATAGTAATAATGACCGAATAATATCTTATACTGCTCTAAACAAAATAGAACTCAAGACTTCAGCAAATGCAAATATCTCCAAATTCATAGATTTAGCAGTTAATAATGGGGCAAATAGGGTTGAAAACATCGACTTTGTAATTTCAAAGAAAACACTCGATGAGAACACCATGGAGTTGTTAAAAGATGCTTTTAAGAATGCCAAACAGAAAGCTGAAATTTTGGCTTCAGAAGGAAACTTTACTATCGTAGGAGTAAAAAAAATTGATACTAGTTCTGAAGGAGGATATACCCCACCAGCCTACTTCTACGATAATTATGCAGGAGACGCTGCCGAAAAAATGCCCTCGCCTTCTACTCAAATAATTCCTCAAAAAAACAAGGTAACTGTAACACTACCTGTAATATTTTACATAGGTAACCAAACCCAATAGATTACGTATTAACCTCTACCTTTTATCATTCCAACTTTGGATAAGACCCTGGATCTAGGAGGTGAGGTGGATCTAGTGCATGGTAATATTTCATTTCTATTAAGTGGCTATCCCATAGGCTACACTATTAACGTAATATTGAGAGCAAGTGATAATAATGAATAATATGAATAGCCTTGTAACTTACCAGAATTGAATAATTCCTCAGATTAGATAAGGTTGTCAAAACAGCGCTATCTGTCAGATCTAAAATTAATTAGTAGGTACAAGATTTCTCACCGGGTTCAAGGTCACCGATAATAATTCTTTTTGGATTAAGTGTTGATATGATAGGAGACAACACAAAAAGTTTAGTTTAGATGTGGAATCGATTATTTATCATACAAAAATAGGCTTTGTGATAGACAATAATAAATATCTAAAAATAGACCACGAAATGTTTGGAAAATTGGGAGAAAATTTTATACCTTGCAATAAATATAACCTAATCGTACTTCCTTCCTAGTTAAAAATAGAGTTAAGTGAACAAATATTAAATAATTAGATTATGTTGTTTCCAATAGTGAATAATCATGAATAAAAAACTTTTAGATATTCTTGTATGTCCATTTGACAAAGTATCTAGTCTCGAACTATTTCAATTCAAGGCTAAAACAAACCCTAACAGTCTTACTACAATTGCAGATAACGAGGAGCCGGACAGTCAAAAGACTTTAACCAACAAGAAGCAAAATGATCAAAAGACTAGAGAACCTAGCACAAGTACAAACAGTCCTCCCATTTCAGAAATGAACAAAGAGCCCTCTGAAATTGTTGAAGAGGGGTTATTGCTATGCAGGACCTGCCTCAGATTTTATCCCATTACCGAAGAAATTCCGATTATTCTGCCAGATGAGCTTAGGGACAAGAAAAAAGATATTGCATTTTTAAAGACCTGGAACGAATCAATTCCGATTGATCTCTTAAAGAACTTAAAGCCATGGACTTTATGAACATAAAAAATCATATCCAATAAATCTTAGCCTGAACCAAATGTCTTTTCTAATTTCCACTTATTCAGAGAACGTTACCATTCCCAAAATTCAATTGGAGATAATAATGCTAGACGGATATTGACAGTCTAAACACACCCAAAGCACAAATATTTGTCAAGTTTTGTCTTTCATGACGCTTGTTCTCAGTGATGATTCCGTTTCATACTCAGAACTTGACTTAATTTTATTATCTCATTTTCTATAAAATCCTAGTCAGCCTCTACTCTTCAGATGGTAGTTTTAGTAGCCTTTGACAGGCCCTAATCTGTGCCTGTAACAATTCCTCCTTATCCAAGCATAATGTATGAGCGGATTTTATAAAGTGGTAAGTAACATTTCTGTTTTTTTTTTGTTAATACAACCAGCAGTTTTAGCTTCTACTAAAAAGGGGGTTTCTGTTTTGATTATCTTCATACTATTTACACTTTCAAAAAAAAGTACAACTTAGTATATAACGGTAGTCTATGATCAAAATTTTTTATACTATTTGATAGTACATTCTTTATTGAACAAGACTTTTACTCTATCAATATTTGTCATCCTAGTTATGTCAACTTTGGGTGCATATTATTTCCAAAACAACTTTCCTGCTGTCTCAGCTACTGTAGGTAGTGCCAAAGACCAACTAAAACCATTAGACATACAAGAGATGTTTGGAACAGGACAGGCTCAAAATGAAACCGCAGAGAATTCTTCAAATATTGTTAAAGATGACATTCAAAACAATCCTGTAGATTGCGAAATGCCTCCGTGTCCGCCTGGGCAAGCTTGCATTCAAAGCTGCCCTTAATTTTTTAAATTTTGGTATGACGGCAGAACTTTAATTTTTTTGTATTTGGTAAACGTTGTATTACAGAATGTATCAAGCAATGTCAAGTAAGTTATTTTTCACATGAAAAGTGGTTCTTAAAGTTCATATTTGTCACCGGTACGGTACCATATCCATTTCTATCTCAAAATTGAGTAGATCCATATCTTTATCGTTTTATACATTATTCATAGTAGATTGGAGTCTTTTAAAGAAGGGGATAAGTAAAGTATCGAAGATCAGTAAATATAAATAAAAAAAGATCTGTCAGCTGTATCTGCTTTTGTAGATAATTCATAAGTTGAGCAATTATCTGGTGCAATTAGGTCTAGAACTGGGCTACAGTTTCTAAATCTATTTAGGTTGTCATCGTTTCTGTTTACGGGGTTAGGACCTCTAGAACTGCACTTGGTAATGTTTGGGCAAAAGCTTCTGCCATCATATCCTTTTCCACATAATCAACGATTGGAAGTTGCTCTATGGTCTCTATAACGTTATCATTTGATACCCTAATTGTCAATCCGTTTATCACATTCTCGTAGATTTGTAGAACTTCAATGTCTTGTGTGTCAATTTTACTTGATGCTATCGAAAAAAAGTCAGAGACAGTTGTATCATCATCCTTAAATACAACAATATACTGCCCCGGGATTACATCATCCTCTTCATCAGAAGTCGGTGTATCTGAGAGAAAGGTAGATGGGACTTCAGAATAGTCACCAACTAATGGTAAAGTATCCTTGAGATTTAGGGGTGTTTCATTAATATCATTCGTATTCTCATTTTCGTTACTAAAAACTGAGGTCATCATATTTGCTGGAAAGGGAAGGGATGCAGATCTGGGTTGAGTAGCCTCTTGACTGGATTGTCCATCGCTATTGCTGTTATCAGAACTCTCATAATCAGAATCTGAACTATCCTTCTTGTCGTCTTCGTCGGGATTGGATCTTGGAATAGCATTTGTAATTGCACCAAAGTCAATAATAGAGGAAATATCTCCTTTAGGAGAATTATTGTCAAAATTAAAATTAAGAAAAGGAATATCAGGTAAACCTATGCTAAATGCGTCAACGCTTTGAATAACGCTTGTGCTAAAAATACTCAAAAGTACCATTAAAGAAAGGATGTATAATTTAGCATGTTGACGGCCTTTACTATTCACATATTAGTATCGATGTTAGATCATTTATGAAATATTGAAAATTTTATCTTCTCATAGTTTCAGATCTTGATTATACAACACTCGACAAATATCAAATACTGGTATAGTTTTATGATAGATAAAATTACTAATGAGGAATTAGTTTATAGATAATATATTAACTTCTGGTATAGTTTTATGATAGATAAAATTACTAATGAGGAATTTAATTTAACTAATTAATATAATCAAAATATGTAATTCATAAAAATTGTTACAAGACAAACAGATTCTGTTTTCAGGTCATGAAAGCTAATCATAATGAAAAAAATACAGTTGAATTAATTATGTTAAAATAATAAAGATATTTTACTAAAAATCGGAATTTTAAAGAAAAAAAAGGTCTTATTGTTGACCTAATGCGTTGTTGCCGTCATTTAAGTTCAATGAGAAGGCTAAGTTGTTGCATGATGCGGTTGTATCGTTACCAGAACCACAGCTTGATGATTGGAGTGTTTCTGTATCTTGACCGATTCCTTGTGTTGCATCATTGCTTGTCTTTTTTCCATTGTGATGAGATTTCTTATCTTTGTGATCATCGTCATCATGGTCATTTCCACCTGCAAATGCCATATTGTTACCTACTGCTACTACTGACCCAAGAAGGGCTGCTGCTACGAATATAGACAAGATTGACATTTGAATTTTTTTATTCATGCAAGATAAAGTATTGTATTATATAATTGGATTGTTAAATCAAATTCTGAAATAATCTTACTAAATATCATTCTTTAATAATAATTCTTAGTAAGATTGATCCACATTTTGATCGTTAATTTATTGTTCTATTAAGAAAATATTCTTCTAACTCCCACTCAAATTCAATATTAGGGATTCCATACTTAAGGCAAATTACTCAAAAATGGTATTTTGAAACTGCGAAATACTAAAGTATTTAGAGTCAGAGAAAAATCAATCCTTTTTTGTCTCGGAATCTCCTGCCATGAGAGGACTTAAATAGTTGACTTTTTTTGATTTAATATTGAACAAGAATTTCATACTTGTGTTTGTCTTAATATTATCAGCGACCATATACGCCAATTATTCATCCTGGTCTGACGTATACGCGCAAAATAACGGCTCTAAGAATGCTGATGAAAAAGACCCCATAATCAATGTCCCCGCGGGTCCAGTAATTGCGGAAGCAACAGGACCCCAAGGTTCCCTTGTTTCTTATACCGCCTCAGCAACAAATGCCACGGGGACTCCTCTAGACATTAGCTGCACGCCTCAAAGTGGCAGCATGTTTGTCTTAGGAACCTCAACGGTAGATTGCACCACTGTGGATGAAGCAGGAAATGATGCAAGAGCCTCATTTGAGGTTTTGGTTCAAGATACAACTCCTCCCACAACTGAGCTTGGAGTAGTTAAAACCGGTTGGATGGGTATAATAGTTAACAATGATTTTACAAATTCTGATGACATGGGGTTTGCATTTTCAGGTTCTGATCTAGTGGGTGTCAAGGACTTTGAATGTAAACTAGATGACGGCAATTGGCGTCCAAGTACAATAGATTATCAGCCAAATAATGAATCTGGATGCTATTACATGAACCTTGAAGCAGGTGATCATTCATTTCAGGTCAGAGCAGTAGATACCTCTAACAATAAAGATCCAAACCCACAATCCTTTTCATGGACAATCATATCCCTTGAGGATGCAATAATAAACCTTCATGATTTTGTATCGACAATAATTATGCCTCCTAACTTACAAGAAGAATTATCAGATTCGCTAAACAATGCAGTTGGTAATATTCAAGATGATGGGAGTTATGATCATCTCATTTGCGAATATCTAGATTCGTTTAGTTATAGTTTTTCAAAGGCTTCCGTGTTAGATTTGTTTAATCAAGATGTTACTAATTTTGTTGATAACTCGTTCACGTCAATTAGGGACAGAACAGGTTGTAACCCACCTGTAGTAAGTCTAGAAAATGAGATCACCGCCGATGAAGGTGTTAATCGCGTGATATTAGACGCTTCGGGTAGCTTTGATTCAAAAGACGGAAAAAGTCTCGAGTATGAATGGAGTCAGATAGCAGGTATGAAAGTAGATTTGTTCGACATTTACAAGGCAAAGGCTTCATTCAATGCTCCAATTCTTGAAGGAACTTCCAATCAAGTCATGTTTTTCAAAGTTAAGATAACTGACAAAAATGATTTATTCTCAGAGAAAACCATTAAAGTAATAATTCATAATTTCCCGCCAGTCATTGATCCACCAGTATCCGATGATCAGAGTGTAACTGCAAATACGGCTGATCCAACAGAAATAACTCTCACGGCTACAGACCCAGGTGGTAATGCTTTAACATATGCTATAGTTTCACAACCAAAATCAGGTACCATCACAGGCCTTAACGAAGACACAGGTAGCCTAGTCTATACATCTGATGCTGGATTTACAGGAAAGGATAGTTTCACCTTCAAGGCTAATGATGGAACAGTTGATAGCAATACAGCCACTGTAGCAATAACAGTAAACGCAATTGATCTTCCGCCTGAAGCTGAACCTGAAGCTGAACCTGCTGATGACAATTCAGCTGAAGATAGCACAGCTCCAACCTCAGGTAAAGATAGCACAGCTCCAACCACCAAGGCTGGTGAATTAAATAGCACAAATATCAACAGCAGTGGCGGTGGCCTCTTTTCTGATGGATTCCCTGGATTTACAGATAATATGAAGAATTTATTTGGCAACTAAGTAATAGAAATTCAGAACTGGGTGTTGATTGATAAGAAAGACATCAATCTTTATGCAAACCGATTTTATTAAATTCTAAAGATTCATTTTACTATTTTTGAAAGATGACTTTGTCTAGTGCGAAAAATCGACTCATGATTATATATTACTAAGAAAAAGTCCTGATTAATTTTGTATATCAAGAAAGTTTAGATCTGTACCCCTCTGGAATTATGTACCGTAATAATATACAGGATATAATGAGTATTAAGATCAATTATTTAGATTTTATTCTTATAAAAAAATTAAGAAAAATGTATCATAATTGAATAATAAAACGTATTTATTTATCCTTAATTTCCTACCAATAGTTCTTCGAATCGAATCATAAACCATTTTGGGTGATAAACAAAAAATATGCAAAGAATTTGAGCTAATAATTTTAAATGATACTTTGAAAGAAAAAAAGTAGGTCTTTTATTCTTGACCTAATGCGTTGTTGCCGTCATTTAAGTTCAATGAGAAGGCTAAGTTGTTACATGATGCAGTTGTATCGTTACCAGAACCACATTCTGAATCTTGACCAGTCCCGGAAAATTGTTCTAGATCTTGGATTGCTTGATTAGATTTTTTCTTGTTTTTGTCACCATGGTGATTATCACCGCCTGCAAAGGCCATGTTAGCACCAAAGGTTGCTACTGAGCCAATTAAGGCTGCTGCAATAAAGATTGACAAGATTGACATTTGAATTTTTTTATTCATGCAAGATAAAGTATTGTATTGTATAACTGGATTGTTAAATCAATTTCTGAAATAATCTTACTAAATATCATTCTTTAATAAAATAGTATTATAAAATTTTATTGTTTAATATTCGCATATTTGGATGAATACGAAACAATGCTAAACATCCTATTTCATACATGTAATAATTCAATCATGTTAATCGTGAATTTTTAATACCTATGGTAACATACTTTAAACAAATGATCTCGAGCAGCAGCATGATGTAATCTGTTTTTCATATGCGATTAACAATCGACTTTATTAAACTCGACCTTACCTTCTTAAATGGAGTACTTGGGCTACCAAACTTCTTAAATCCCCGCCTATGGTTAAAATTCTAAAAACGTACCAATTATCGTAATAGGAATAGGAATAGGAATAACAGGTTAATATATTTAAAAATCAAAAAATAATACGGTTTTACATCTTAATCCCTGATAAGAAACAATTTTAGAAAAAATTGGAATTCGATACCACAAAAAAATTATCGAAATTCATTATTCTAATTATGTGCTCGCAGTGATCCCGTGCCATTTGGATATAGTTTTACACTAGTTGAGGTGTCCGAAAATATGACACCACCAATCTCAATATTTTCAACTAAATTAGGACTGTTAATAACGGTTTTAGATCCGTCTGCGTTCTGAGTTGAATTTACCGGATTTGAGAACACTTTTATATATACAGGTATAGCACTTGTCGTCGAATTGTCCAATTTAACTGTAGCTCTCATAGATATAAGAATGTCCGTAATAGTGATTTCATCACTAGTATCATTTAAAAATTCATATGTCAAAGGAACGTCGTTTACCAATACCAGTGGTTTGCCTACGATCAAATAATCTGTTTCAAGTCCCACTGGTTTAGATGAAAAATTCGCAACTAGGGTTACATTTTCTGTCCCAGATAACTGGGTATCGTTTACAAATGAGCCATCAGTGCTGGTTACATTCGTCAAGTTATCCATACTAGCAAATTGCTCACTCAGGGGAGGAGTATCAATTAATCCCAAAGTAGAATTAGAGAGATTAAGATTAAGGTCAAGGGTTGATGCATTTGTAAGAATAGAAGAAGACAATAGAGAAGAGTTTGTAGAGTTTGTTCCAGTCAAAGTAATGGAAGTATTTTCGTCAGTAGAAGCCACGGATGAAAATGCTGGATAATACGATGCAAGCATTAAAACTATTGAAAGTGTTACGCATGAAATTATACTATATCTAATTCCAGCTAAATTACATATGAAGTTCATTAAAAAAAACATAGATTGTAACATAATTAAGTTTTTACATAAAAAGTATCCCGATCCAATATCAAATTACGCATTTGATTTAAGGGTTCTCAACATAGAATAATTTAGATAAGCGTTGAACAAGATATTAAACCTCAAAAAGTACTACTTTGAAAAATACGGAGTATTCGAAATTTGAGGTCTGTCGCTTCTTTGCTTCCTACAGCAATTCAAACTTTATAAAAAATTTTGCTCAAGAGAAAATATGAATAATGTTCTCAAGATTTCCAAAATCTTGGTTGGGATTGACGGATCTGAGTTTTCACTAAGGGCCTTAGAATTCTCAAAGAACTTGGCACGTAAATACAATTCTCAAATTATAGCATTTACTGCATTTAATATTCCTGATATGTACAAGATACTTGAAAAGAAAGAAGATAATTACAATACTATCTCCCTTGAAAAAGAAATTCGAAAATCAAAGAAATTATTATCAGATATATCAAAAAAGGCAAAAGAAGAAGGAATAGACTTGAAAACTAAATTCTACGATACAAAATCAACTCCAGATCTCGCAATGACCCAATACGCGGAAAGCGAAGGGGTGAGCCATATTGTAATTGGCTTTAGAGGTAGATCATTTGAAAACCTCTTGATAGGTAACATAGCAACTTCGATTGTAAAGATATCAAAATGCTCAGTCACCATTATAAAGTAGGATTAATATCCAATTTTTAAAGTATTGAGAATATTGAAAACTTTTGCCCTTTAAAAGTTCATCAAAGACCTTTGTTAGCAATTCAAATAGATGGCTTGCTATACATTATTTACCGGATAGAGCCAATGCTTGAAGACAAATCATCACTTTTATCACATGGCCCTTTAGATTTGTCCTCAAAAATTTTGTGCAATATAAACTAAATCTCTTAACCTGACATCTAGATGCTGATAGGTTCTCATGTTCTACATCTGCGTTGAATTTCAAGAAAATCGAAAAAACAATTTTAATAAGGTAAAATAGTCTAAGTCTAATGCTACAAATACAGTATGGTAGTAACCTTATCAATTTAGGGTTGGTAATAGTGGACATGCAGAATGGATTCGTTAGCAAAGATGGATCTTACGACAAACTTGGCATGAATATCGAAAATTACCAACAAGTTATTCCAAATATTAAAAGATTGATTGGTTTTTGCAGAAATGAAAAAATTCCGATCTTTTATACCGAAGCCATTAGGGAACCAAGCGGTATTGATCTATTACTTCACATTCACAATATACTTCCCAGGGCACGAGAAGAGAGGCTCCAAAACAAAAAGATACCAATCTGCATGAGAGATACCTGGGATGCACATATTATAGACGAAATAAAACCCGCCTCAGAAGATCATGTTATCCTCAAGCGACGTGATTCGGCATTTCAGGATACAGAATTAAGAGTGTGGCTGCAAAGTATACACGTAAATACTTTGATTTTCTGTGGTATAGACACCTCGATTTGCGTTGAGACATCATTAAGAGATGCTTTTAATTTAGGATATGACGTCATCTTGGTATCTGATGCTACGGCATCTGGATCAAAAAAACATTATGAAACTACTATTGAAAGAGTACGAGACTACTATGGAGTTGTTATCAACATTGATGATTTAAAAAAAATGATCCAGACACTTGATGATTTGAATAAGGATGAAATGCAATCAAATGAAGAGGAAAATGAAAGTATTAGTCAATTCCTTGAAAAGCATAATTTGATAAACGTGAGAAAAGAAAAGAAATAGATTATCAAATTTAATTTTAAGCATTAATAAATTCTTTAGGTCATGACATGTGAAAAGATCAATTCTTTGGCCCTTCAAATCTATTTTGGTATCCTCTCAAGCAAACATCTAGCCCCTTTAAACAAGGAAACATCTGTTTGAAAGAAGGTCATGAATGTTATAGTTATATCAGCTCTAAATCCAATCTACTGGATTTTTTTAATTGGAATTGATATACAATAGTAGTAAATTCCATCATGATTATCATAAAGTGTAAATGTTCATAAAATGCATGCCTATTGCCACCCCAACACCTAAAACTAATACCCCAACTTCACCTTTGGAAATCATCCTTGCTTCGCCTATCATGACTCTACCTTTGTTTTTAAGTAATATCATAGATGGCACTCCACATCCATCAAGCATTGTATATAATGCTAAAAATATCAATGTAAAACAAAAACAATCGCCTCATAAGCTTTTCCACTTAAGCATAAAAATCAATATTATCCAAAAAAGATTCTCGGGTGACTCATCGCCATCGTAATAATACCCCAAGATCTTACCATTGGTAATATCTACATAAGGAAATTTTATTATTAATATATTTATTTTAAAATCTTGTTCTAAAATTACAAGTACTTGGATTAATTGGCATTTAAATACAATCCATTTAAAGTTTTTATTCAACCCTAGGAATGGAGAAGACAATTCATAATCCGTTTCAGCACTACTTTTAACAAGGTCTGATCCGATCAAAATTATCTCTTATAATGCTGCTCGTTTTAAAAGGTGCAACTTTGAATTACCCAGGGGTACAAATCCTTTCCCTGGTTGGGTGACTATTAGGAAGGCCAAAATATCATCGTCAACTTCTACCGAGTCCTTTATTTTTACAAATTTTGGCACGCTCCTAAAATCTGATTATAATAACCCTAACTTGACGAATATTGTTATTATTTCTAGCCCCAGGTATGCTGGATATGAAAAGTCATCTTTTCAAATTGTAAACATCAAATATATCAAAAAAATAAAATGATACTAACTAAAAGATTTAACATTTTCTGTCTAGAAAGACTAGCAGAATAACTTATTCAATAATCTTTCAGAATTTTATTCTAGCATAATCATTAAAAAAATTTAATAAATAATTTCACTTTAATATAGTAATGAAACTATGTTTTGCTGGAACAGGTCTGAAGCAATCTCCTTTAAATAGAAACACAAACAAGAGAATAAGGATTAAAACATTATATGCGTGTACATTACTGATATTGATTGGATCAATTGCCATTTTTTGGGGTCTTAAAGACGTTAATGCCCAAAGCCCACAAAGTGGTCAGTTCAGGATAATAGTTCTAGTCCAAAATACTGGCAATTTGGACGAACATGGATCTCTACATGTTGCTATAGATGGTTTACGTAATCCTCAAACCATGTCTGGTTTAAGCTTTTCAGGGTTACAGACAAGCTCATACACTTTTGAATTCAGTTCTGCTGAAGTGCCAGTAGGAAAAGGTTTCACAGCAGAAGTAGTTTACGGAGATGATGAAATAAAAAGAGTATCTGGGGCTAACAGCGCCGCCAACACACCAGAAACAGTGACATTATTAATTCCATAGATACATCATTTTATTTTATTTTTCTAGATTTATTCAAATGTTTTATTATATTTTTTATGATGGTTAAGATATAATGGTGCTTTACATTTAAGATACACCTAATAAATTACAGGATTCTTGACAAGTAAATACATCTAGATAGTCAGATAGTAGAAAGAGATTCGGATGTCCATTTGTGAGTAATTTACTTGTTTTACTCGGATTTTTTAATAGGCACGGACAAAATTTGATTCATAAAAAGATGACATCGATTGTAAATAAATTTTGCAATTAATATGGTTTTTAAAGTTGGTTGCATAGAAAAGTTTAAAATGATTTGTCATACCATCTTAACTGAATTCTGAAGAAATAATGGACACAGACCCTCTCAACCGTCCTGTATTAACGTATGCACATCATAACTATATAATTTTAGATGAAGATACAGACGCAGCAAACGCTGTTAAACTAATGCATGGAAAAAAGGCTGAAACCATTATTGTAAAGAACAAAAATGAAGAATATGTAGGGATTATAACTGATAGCGATATTTTAGATAAAATTGTCATGAGAGGAGAGGATTCTGACCAAGTCAACATTAAATCAATAATGTCCTCTCCCCTAATTACTATCTCAGCAAAGGCAAATGTAAGACAGGCCTTAGAACTGATGAGACTAAATCTGATCAAGAGAATTCCCGTAACCGATAATGTACATATTTTGGGGATGGTAACCCAAGTGGGTTTGGCAAATGCCATTAGAACTTCCGTCCTAGAACGGCAATTTAGGAGCTATAGGGTAGTAATAAGGGAAAGATACAAACCAATTTGGGGAAACCTTGGGTTCATCCTTCAATTTTCAGGTTTACTTTTTATTGCCCCAGCCATCTTAGCCACAGCGCTAGGTGAAGTAGTTTCTGCAACTGGAATTTTCCTTGGAATTACCACAATGTCTATCACTGGTTTCATCCTGAATGCATATGGAGAAAAGACTCCTATGAACCTTAGGCAGGCCTCAATTCTGATGGTTTTTAGTTTTGTCTTGCTAAGTTTTTTTGGAAGTATCCCATACATGTATGTAAATCCATTCGGCCAGGGAATAGACCCTTCGACTCTAGTAGTAAATAGTTTCTTTGAAAGTGCATCAGGTTTTACAACAACTGGATTATCCATGCTCGTATATCCCGAAGATCTCCCACAGAGTTTTGATTTTTATAGAGCGTTTACCCAGTGGATAGGCGGTTTAAGCTTTGTATATTTGGTAATCACATTTTTCTACCCCGAAAGAAAGTTGGCTCATATGAAAGGAATGCTAGGTGGAGGAAGTCTTAGATTAAAGCAATTGGTACTTACAATAGGAGTTATTTTTAGTATTTACACTATTTCCCTGTCTATTTTGTTATATATATCAGGAAACCATAATATTATCTCTAATGTTTCGCTAATATTTAGCGCGGTAACGGGTGGAGGTTTCGTGCCTTCTTCTACATCCTTAATCTCTGAAAACTTTTTGGAATTATTTGTGATTATGGCGGGCATGATAATTTCTGCACTTCCATTTGCTTTTCACTATGCTGTTTTTAGTAAAGAGATGCATACTACAAAAATGCGTCCAGAAGTAATCCTATATTTTGGAATTATGTTTACTGCTATTCCCATTTTCACATATCTTCTTTTCCTGTCTGATCCCACTGCAAATATCATGACTGGGATATTTCACACAGTAAGCGCTGCGACAACAACGGGGTTTCAATTTATAGATATCACACTTTTGTCTGATGACAGCAAGATTTTATTAATAATTATAATGCTAATTGGAGGAACAGCTTTCTCAACTGCGGGCGGGATTAAAGTTGGAAGAATACTACAAATAGTTCAGAAATTGACAAAAAAGAAATTTTCTGCAGACGTTACAACGAGATCAATTTCAGCAGTTTCTTCGAGGTATAACAACGCATATCACGGCTTTGAAAGAAAATCCGAAGTTCATAAGGAAGCAAAAACGTTCAACGAAGCGATCCTCGTCATTTTCCTTTTTATCTTTATGTCTTTTTTTACTGGTACTCTTTTATCAATCCTTACAGGAAAGAATTTTCTAGATTCCCTATTTGAATCAGTATCAGCTTTAACCACCACAGGATTAACAGCGGGGATAACAAACATCAACGCAGATCTGCTATCAAAAGTATTACTAATCATTAATATGATTATAGGTAGGTTTGAGATAATTGCAGTAATTTATCTATTTTTAGAAATTTCAAAAATAAAAAAGCATTGATTTTTCATTTGGATAATGAGATCCTTTAGTTCGACATCTTTTTTATTTTTTATTCGAGGGCCAAAATCCTGCCGCACAACATCCATTCGAAGTGGATACTCTACATGATAATAACCCAGTTAGATTATGTTCTACATGTAACATCACTTGGAATAATTAAGCCACAAAAGTTCAAAAATTTCGAATCACAAATAGAGATAAATAGAGAAAATCATTTGTCCTATTAGTGATGTCATGACTATAATACCATAATAGTGAAACATTTGTAATTCTAAAATTGACATTAAAATTAAGCCTGTCTAATTATGACTTGATTGAATATTTTGAAATCATTCTGTGGCAGGATAAGATGGATGAAGTACTATGATCTCTATCCTTGTTTGGATATTTCAAAAAGAAGGAACTATAACAATTAAGATAACTAATACAATTAAAAGCTTCAAACTCTGTACAAAATCATTCGTTAATAAACACTTAGATTTTTTGATTCTAATGGAAATGATTTATGAGAATAACCGTGGAATTGAAAGAATAAAACAGCGAACCTTTACTATAGAAAACATATAACAATTTTCTATTGAAATAATATAGTATATACTTTTATATTCTGAATTTCATAAAGATACAATGAATACAAGAAATTCATTTAATTTTGTGTTTCTAGCAGGATTATTAGCAGCCACAATTGGATTTGCACCATTATTGAATTCAAATAATGCCATAGCCCAAACTAATTCAACAGATGGTACCAGCTCGACAAACATGACTGGTGGAGACAATATGATGATGAAAAAAGATAATTATGACAACCCTATGATGATGAAAGAAAATAAAAAGTATGAAAAAATTAATGGGACATTAAACATGATGGAAACAATGTTTAAAGCTATTGGAGATAAATTTAATGTAACACTACCACAGGCTATATCCGCTGCTGAGCAATCAGTAGGGAATGGTTCTTATGCCATGTCAGCCAGTGGTGAAGAGAAAGACGGATATCTTGTAATTTCGATAGTTCTGGGATCCCCTGACATGAAATTCACTAAAGTGCTGGTTGATCCAGGAACTGGTTTAGTCTTACAAACAAAACATCTCTCAATGATGGACTGGATGAAAATGATGCACTCTCAAGGTCATGAAGACAAGAAAATGAAAGGAATGCATGGTGAAGGTGCCGGTCAAGGATATGGTGAATATGGCATGGGAATGGAAGGAATGCATGGTGAAGGTGCCGGTCAAGGATATGGTGAATATGGCATGGGAATGGAAGGAATGACTGGTGAGGGTCAAGGTTCTGGCTGGTAGCAAATTAATTTCAGTAATTCTACGACCTTGATTTATTTTTTTAAATATTTTTATTGAGTTTTTTTTTTTGTTAGATAGTTGTTAATGGATTCTGAAAGGTTTTGTAACAAATCACTTTCTAGGCTTTTAAATTTATTTTAATCAGTTCTGAGGCTACTACTAGATTAGTTCAGTCTCTCAAATCACAGACATTATATTATTAGGATGATATGATCTTGACAGAAGGATAAGAATGTGCGATCCTGACAAAAATGAGTCTAACAGAGCTACCATAACATTTTCGGAATTTGAAATTGAAAAGATTTCAAAGTTGTATCAAAACGCTTTGGATTTAACCTCTGCAAATGAGCAAGGACTTTTTACTGATGCAAATCCGGAAGCTTCTAAATCAGACCTCATCAACAAGAAACGCCAGGCTTGGCATGACGTTCAAAATTATTTGGAAGAATTAGGGAAAAAATATAATTATGATCCGGAAAAATATGTAATAAACAAGATTACAAGGAAGTTGGAAATCTACAAGCCAAAATCTTAAGATTATTTTGATTCTTCATCGGGATCAAAACTTGCTCCTGTAATCTGTAGTATGAACCCATAAGGTGCAAGTTGTATTATGTCGGTTCTGAATCAAGGATAGTTGAAAAAGAAGATAAAAGGCCTCTTTTTGTTTGTCCCCTAGTTAAAGAAGAAATACGGTCTCCAGTCATTTGCTTGAAAATATCTTGTAAATATGTTCTCCAGTCTCACAATCATCATCAGGGTCATCTGCTATAATTTGAAGAGTGTAAGCTTTTGATACATTTGTAATAATTGTTTCTTTTGGAACGTACTTGGCCATTTTACCACTGAATTTTGGCTCGCCAGTAGCGGTCTTGTGATTAACGCATTCGCCTACTTGGAATTTCTTGATGTCAAAATGATCAACGCTATAGTATGGTTTGTTCCCTTCTTCATCCAGAGCGACCGAAGCAGCAAAGATGCCATTATTGGTTACAAATGTATATGCATAGTAACTCTCATCTCCACCACCTACTGAAAATGATCTACCAGGCTGACCCTGTAATTCCATGAATGGGACTCCATTATTTAGACCGATATCAGTGATAAGAAAGTCCTCTCTATGAAATACTGCAAACGCGTTTGAACACATATTACGAAAAGTAAACCTAGTCCTATAACGATTATAATTAAATTTTGCACAGAATTTCTATATTTCTTTTGTATTTATCCTTTTATTTGATAATTTCTTTTAGAAAGCAATGATATTAGATAGCAATTGTGTGATTGAACATACTAGCCTTGATATAATTATGGATTTAAGGAGATTGACAATTGGATACTTACCTATACAAAGTCCTAGCTCCTTGAAAAATTCTTTATAATCTCAATAAAACACATCGTGCCTTTTTCTAGGAGGTCAAGATTCGTGTATTCATTTGGTGAATGCATTTTATTGGGCAAAATAGTGCTTCCAATACAAATCGAATCAACGTTTAAGATATCTTTAAAAACATACATGGGTCCAGTGCCTGACGAGGAGACATTTAAAACGACGCCATTAAATATCTTTGACGCAGAATCTACAATTAATTTTACATACTCGTTATTCAATGGTGTTCTAAAAGCCGGCTCACCGCTTAGATAGTTTATAGTAACATCTTTTTCTGAATAACCTTTTGATCTCAAGTATTTTACCAATTTATTGAATTGTATTTTCGGATCCATATTTGGCACTAATCTAAAATCCAATTTGACGGTAGCGGTCGAGGGAAGGATTGTTTTTACTCCTTTATTGGTATAGCCTGTAACTAGTCCTGAAATGTTACAGGAAGGTTCTGTCGCGAGGGCTTTCTTTATCTCATAAGAGGATTGTCCCTTTATGAAACCTGATATGCCATATTCCTTTTTGAATGCTTCCTCATTGAAAGGTTCATTAGCTATTAATTGTAATTCCTTTTCACTAAGAGATGTTACTTCGTCATACCATCCATTGATTAGAATTTTTCCGTCATTGGGGCTATAAAGTAAAGACAATAAATGTACTAATCTCCATGCAGGGCTCTCAATTGCAACTGCTAAACTTGAATGAATGTCCCGGCAAGGTCCATGTACTTTAATTTCTACATTCAATATCCCTTTTTGACCCAATGAAATTATTGCTCTATCATCTTTGTCAATATAACCGCTTTCCCAGATTACCAAATCAGATTTGAATTTTTCTTTGTACCTTTGAACATATTTTATCAAGTTTGGACTTCCAATTTCCTCCTCACCTTCTATTAGGAATTTAATGTTGCAAGGAACATCCCCTGTCTCTTGCAATAAATATTCTACGGCCTTTATTCTAGTGATTAATTCTCCCTTATCATCAGATGAACCACGACCGTAAATGTGATTGCCTATTACTTTCCCACTAAAAGGATCCTCGTTCCACTTTTCTACAGGATCCACTGGTTGAACATCATAATGATTGTAAAACAATAATGTCTTCCCGCTGGGATTAGATTTTGATAAAACCTCACCGTAGACCACTGGAGGTATCCGGCCAAAAGTTCTAATTTCCACTTGTTCTTCTAAATCTAAGAATAAAAGGTCTGTTCGAATTCCAGCTTTTTTCATTATATTAGACAATAGGATCGAACACTCCTCCAGACCCTGACTGATTGCAGAAATGCTTGGCTGCCTTATCAATATTTGCAAATCTGATATTAGATTATTGATTTGATCATCGGTCAAGGAAGCAGGTAGTAATACATTATCCAATTAATTCATCTGTTTCCCAATAAACCACAATAATTAAAAAACCTTCCTTGTTCCCATTTCTCGGCTGACTCATTTAACACACATTATTATCTATTAAAATTTTGTTAAATGAATTAGATGAAAATTTAAGTGAACAAAAAGATAGAAAATATGAATATAACAAATGTTGTAGAAAAGTTCTAGAGTAGAGGGGAATTATTCTTTGTTTTATCCCAAACATGTTGAATGATTTCGGATACTGTTTGATAAACATTACCATTGAAATTAGAATCCCATAACCTGGAAACGTATTCTCCAGGGGAGGTCTTGTTTTCTAGTCTATTTTCAAGTATTCCAATAAATTCAGGTCCAAGCCCCAAATCTTTCAATCCTTTTTTGGCTACGTGCAGCTGGGTCTTTGCTGTTTCTGAAATATTGAAATGAGTTTTAGAATTGTATCCAGTACGGATCACTGCTAGCCTTTCTTCTCTTATAGATGATAACGGTCGTAAGGGTTTTCCCTCCAAAATTGAGCGATACAAAAACCCAATAAAAAACTCAATCATAGCCACAATTTCCTTTGGGGTGGGTTGAACGGACATTATTCTTGTTTCGACTCTGTAATAAGGGGAATTCAACCGGATCCTAAGATCATCATGTCTATCTTTTTCAAGACCAAAATAATCAATAGTACTATCAGGACCTGGTCTTGATGCAATATAGTCTACATAATCTTCAATTCGGTCTAAATATTTTGGAATGGCTGGAAATCCAGAATTTTGTTGTTCTGAATGATCATATAAATAAACTCGTGGTTCATAAAGTGAAAATAGTTTTCCCGCAAATAATCTACTATTTGAGCCTAATAATATTGCTGTAGGTATTAAATTTAAGATATAATTGAACATGTATGTAGTATATATAGGATTTAGACCTTGTAAGTGAAGGTGAAATCCCTGAATAGCAGTGGCAATGTCACACGCTTTGAATTGGTGACCATCAATTTCGATTTTTGGAAGCTTTTTTTGCCATTCATAGATATTCAGATAGCGCTCTTTTTTTGTTACCAACTTCTTTTTGAATATCTCAGGAGAAGGATTTCCTCCAAGAAAAACGGGAATTACATTTCTATTTTTGTAGACTTTCTTAATTGCGCCACTCAGATAATCTATAAATTCTAAGAAAAAAACATTCACAATTGACAAATCGTGCATTGAAATTGGGTCAGTTTTAACTTCAAATTGACACTTCCCATATTCATAATCTATGTCATACCTTTTACTTAATTCTTGTATCAAAGCATGTGCGTTCACGGGCAGTGATTTATCATCAAGTAAACAAATTTCAATTTCAACACCAACCCTGTAGATTTCGTCCAGACGCCGAAGGTCATCTTGAATTCTCCTTTTTAATCCAAGGGTCTGGTCTGCCAAGATGTTGTTCAAATTT
>WHSX01000199.1 GCA_009379865.1 Candidatus Nitrosocosmicus sp. | reverse complement strand
GTTTGAACATTCGAGTTGATACACACATTTCCATATCTGATCATGGTAAAACTATAAGTTTCTCTGATAAACTGAAACAGTCTAATGATGCAGATCCGGATTCTGATGGATTACTATAAGTACCACCTTGTTTATTTTAAGATGTATTTTTTAAAGAAAGATTAGACTTTTCAGGGATTTATAAATATGGTTTCTATCCTAAAATATCATTAAATAATCCTAGGAATTGATGCAATATTATTAAATAATTACATTATTAGTTAATTAATTAACTAAATTTGTGATGTTTTATCAGTATTGTCAAGCTTATCGGTATTGATTATCATTAGTGATAAAATAATCCAAACTATAAATAATTAATGGTTTTAAAAATACTTGGTGAGACCATTCGTCTTCTTTGACCTTGGGCAAACGCTCATTGATGAATGGAGTTACGTTACTTATTTTGATAAACTATTATTCCAGACACTTAATGACTATGGGGCTAGGATAGATCAAAGAAACTATTATACGTTGAGAAATGATTTAGTTCGAAACAGAAAATTTGGTTCATCAGGGTTTGTGGAAATTATTTCTTTAATGGTACGTCTTATCCTTCCTAAGGGATATGATTCTGTGATTTTCGATGTTTTAAAGACCGATTTGCTAGAAAATAAAAGAAAACTAGTCAAACTATTTAGTCAAGTTAACTACCTTATCCCATTATTATCCAAGAAATATTCATTAGGTATTATCAGCAACAATTCATCCGGCTCAGCCAATTTATTGGTTCTAAATGATCTAGATAAGCATTTTAAAATAGTATGTTTGGCAGAAGATATTGGATCTAAAAAGCCAAATCATGAAATATTTCAAAAGGCGATACTTGACTCTAATTCAAATATTAACTATTGCATCATGGTTGGAGATAGATTGGATATCGACATTTTACCTGCCAATGAGCTCGGAATGAAGACCATAAGAACTTTGGACTCTTTATACAGAATTCAAGAGCCTATAAACAAAAAGGAGATACCACTTTTCACTATACCCACTCTCTCTGAATTACCCAAAGTATTATCCCGTATTTCTTAGCTTCTTTGTATTTCTTTGGATATTTTTCTCCATTGTTCATCTAAATCACTTCCTTGAGTATCTCTTTTAGCAAAAAGAGAATGAATTGAAATCTTTTCATTTGATTCTGCAATTGGAATAATATGAATATGGAAATGAGGAATTTCTTGCCCAGCATTCATTCCATTATGTACACCTACCAGTGAAGAATTACAGTTCATTGATTTTTCTATTTTTTCAGTCAATAGATGCAATGCATCAAAAATGTCCCTGTTTTCTATATAGCTCAAATCTTGAATTTTGGGTTTATGTGATTTGGAAATTATGAGTGAATGTCCATCCTTTAGGGGAAATGCGTCTAAAATTGCTATTGAATATTCAGTTTCATATAGCTTTCTGGCTTTAATATTTCCATTAATTATTTCACAAAACACGCACTTGTTCATCGAATTCATAATCTTATTTCGTGCAACTGTTCAATAAATGATTATTATCACTATATTTAATCAAGATTAATAAAATTGGATGAAAAAAGTAACCTATGGGAAAAACTATAGTTAATGAAAGACCATTGACTACAATTATAATGAATGAAAATATTGCAAAGGTACTAAGCGATCCCCACAGACTAAAAATTTTAGATTTTCTTTATCATAGGAACCTCTCGACTAAGGATTTATTTGATTTATTAAAAAGAGCAAAATTCAACATCGCCATGACTACTTTGAGACATCACATAACCATATTGAAAAAAAACGGTTTGATTAGTGTTTATAAAACAGAAGAGGTTAAAGGAACTTTAGTAAAATATTATAAAGCTAATGTGAAGATGTTGGCTTATGAAAACTATCCATTTGTTTCGATCGTAAGAGATAACAGGGAAATTATTGATATATTATATCCAAAATTCTATAAAGCCATCAAGAAAATCATGATAACTGAAAAAGATTTAATGGCAACTATTTCATCCGAATCTAAATCTAGATGCCGAATTTGTAAAACCTTTCATTATGCCGAATTTTTGATTTTCATGATTCTGAATATGATAATAACGAGAGTTTTACGAAAGTTATTGAAAACTAGGACCAAAGTTGATATGTAATTGATTTTCATTCACAAAAATGTGGTATACTTATGATATTCTCATCATCAATTCGTCATGATATACTTTCTTACATTTCAGATCCAGGTAAAAAGTAATATGTAATTTACAGGTATAAAAAAAGTCTATAGTTGACATAGTTTGCAATGTCTATTTACCTATAACAGGGTTGGATATGGCTTTATTATTATGGATGCCTAAAAAATACAACTAAATATCTGACTCTAGTCGTTAACCACTTTTGACTACTAACCATAAGAAATGGGTTCAATCTGGGGCATCAAATCAGTGTTCCCGAAATCTAATAGATATAATTTAAATTCCAATAAGCTAATATTTTATTTATGTCGCCTTTGCTTCAAGTCAGGAATGTAAACAAAACTTTTCCAATTCATAGGAATATTTTCCACATTTCATCCTCCTCAAACCCAGCCAGAAAGGCAATTGATAATGTATCTTTTGATTTGGGACAGGGGGAGGTATTGGTTATAGCCGGCGAATCTGGTTCTGGAAAAACTACACTCGCTAAACTCATAATGGGTGCTTTAATCCCAGACAATGGTACTATATCCTTTGAAGGGAATGACGTTCACTCTTTAAAAAAAAGGAAGGCATTTTATTCGATGATCCAGATGATCCATCAGGATCCCTATAGTTCCCTAAATCCCCACATCAAAATAAAAGACATAGTCATGGAACCACTAAAAATTCATGAGAATAAATTAAGTCGCAACGAAAAAGATGAGAAAGTGCGTCTTGCACTACGTAGAACAAGACTTGAGCCCGTTGAAGAGATTTTGGAGAAATATCCAACTATGCTTTCAGGTGGTCAAAGACAACGTGTTTCAATTGCAAGATCTATTGTAAAAATCCCAAAATTAATAATAGCCGATGAGCCTGTTTCGATGTTAGACATTTCTGTTAGAGCTGAAATCTTGTCATTATTAAATGAGTTAAGAAAGACTCTGAATATTTCTATTATTTATATCACACATGATTTAGCAACCTCGCGATTCATTGGTGATAAGATTGGGATTATGTTTGCTGGAAGCATCGTCGAATATGGAGAAATTGATGAAGTATTACATAATCCACTTCATCCATATACTTGGATGTTACTAGACGCGGTTACCTTTTCAACCGATGAATCTAAATTCTATAAGAGATTCAGTGGCATAAATTTATCTGAATTGCCTTTAAAGGGATGTAAATTTTATAATAGATGTAAACTATCTTTTACGGATTGTACTAATGAGCTAGAACAATTTGATATTAGTAACAGACATTCTGTTTCTTGTTTCTATTATAGAAACCTACACCTAAATCAAAATATTAATTAGGATTCAATTTATCCATCGTTTAATTATGTGTCACTCTACTTCTAATTTGACTTTGCTTGGATGATTGTACTTTACCACTTGAGATATTCCATTCTTTGGATAAACCCCAAATATTAAATCTGATTTTGCTACTGTGGAATCTTTGAGTGTTACCATTATAATTTGATTATTGACAGATCTAAGCAGTAGTATTTTTGATAGCCTTTCAGTGTTTTGAGCATCAAGATGGGCATCTACCTCGTCCATTAAATAAAACGGAGACGGTTTTAGCGATTGTAATGCTAGGAGGAATACTATTGCAGCCATTGTTTTTTCACCTCCAGACAAGGATGTGGATTCCCTGGCAGGTTTATTAGGAAACTGTACCATTAATAAAATCCCGCCAGAAAAAATATTATCTGGATCCTCCAGTTCCAAATAGGCGTTACCTCCAGTAATATCTGAGAATGTTTTTCTAATGTCATCATCAACTTTCTTAAAAGCATCAGTAAATAGATTTTCTTTTTCTTTACCTATTTCTTCTATGAAATTCACAATTGAATTTCTCTCTTCTTCAAGGTGGTTTCTTTTATCTGATAAACCTCTGTATCCTTCTATTATCTCTAAATAAGTTTCATCTGCTCTGAAATTCACTTTATCTCTTATATGTTCGTACTCCTCTTTCAGTTCGCGATATAAGTCGCCTACATCAAAACTTTCCAATAAAGATTTGTGACCTAATCCCGTAAGTTCGTTAGTTTGATTCATTTTTTGATATTCCAGATCTAGAATATCTTTCCTTAAAAATCCAATTTCTTTTTCTAATTGATTTGATTCTTTACCAAGTTTTTTTTCCAGTTCGGTTAATTTCTTGATCTCCGTTTCATACTCTTGTAATCTTGAGTAAGTGGTGCTTGTTGCTTGGATTATTTCATCTTCCTTTTCTCTCAGAGTTCTTAATTCTGATTCTATATTCTTTCCATCTGAGCTGGCTTTTTCTAAAATCCTATTTCTTTCGATCTTTTCTATCTTGATTTGATCATCTTCTTGTATGGATTTATTATGTGCCCTAGTCGTATTTTCTAAATTATTCTTTACCATCGAATGCGTTAATTTCAATTGATTTAATCGAGTGTTTATGATCTCAAGTTCACCAACAATTTTGCGTCCGTCTTCTTCAATTTTCATTATCTCTTTCATGTCAATTCTTTCATCTGTATTTTTTATTTCAATATTCATTCTACTATTAGTATTAGTAATAATTTTGAACCTCCTTTTAGAGTAGTTAAAATTGCCAAAAAGATCGTCCAAATGGGTACTATGTTCCTTGTTTATAGTGTATAGTATTTTCAAATTTTTGAGATTTGCTTCTAAAAGATTTTCTAACTCTTTGATGTTTTTTGTGAAATTGGATTTTTCTAAAGTAAATGTATCCAGTCTCCCTCCCAAGGATGTTCTCTCCTTATTTAGCATATCAAGTTCCGCAATTCTTATTCTTGTTAATTCTTGTAATTTGTCTATATTATATCTTAAATTTTCAATAGAGTCAGAAAGAAGTAAATCCTTCGTAACATCTGCAATTTTTGATCCATAATCAAATTGCATTAACGACAAGTTAGGGAAAAAAATTTCTCCACTAGTTGATACGGCTTTGAAACCATTATTGGATAATAAATATGCTGTCAACGGATTCTTAGTAAGAATCGTGTTTCCAAATAAAAACTCAGGTAAGTGTTTTACTTTACTTGAGACAAAATCTGAGAGAACTCCCAAAATCGATGGATTGTCTTCAATGTCTTTTATCTTCTCTCCACTAAGTAGTTCGAGTGGAATTATCTTTAGAAAATGTATCCCTTTATTTTTTGAGAATTCTGCGAGTGTAATCATACTTTTGATGTCTTTTACAATTACAGCTTTCATCCATTCGTTTCCGGATGCTACTACAGCTTTTTGATATTTCTCATTCCATGTTATTAAATTAAATACGTATCCTATTATATCTAAATTTTTAAAGTCTTTTAATAGGGTTGCAATAGCATAGTCCTCAGTTAAACTATTCTTTGCTAGGTTTATTTTCTCCTCGTATTTAATGATCACTTTTTCTGCATTTTCTAATACTCTTTTTGAGATATTGGTTTCGGCGGTAGCTTTGAATAATTTATTATCAATTGTTTCTTTCTCGTCTTCCAGCTTACTTATTTCTTTATCGATCTCATTAATCTTTGATCTTGAACT
>WHSX01000198.1 GCA_009379865.1 Candidatus Nitrosocosmicus sp. | reverse complement strand
TATCAAACACAAAATTAGAGACATGATCATAAGAAATTCAATCACTGAATATGTTGTAACTCGAGATAGTAAGTCTACCAATACGATACAGATAATGAAGCGAACAGAGGGAGAATCTATTGGGATTTTTCATTGTAGGCATTGTTCCATGGAATTTGATGACGAAATCCAACTCAGTAGTCATTTACGGATGCATTTTTTCATTTGAACTTCCATAGAACTCTGGGCTATGCTGTAAGATGGTAGAAGGAGCTGCTGGCTGCTTAGGATACAAGAGGTTTGGAGAGAAATTTTAAAGCATTTTTTCATAAACATATTACGACATGGGTTTGTATTTTAAAAAAAAGAATGAATGAATAACAAATATTGCATGTCTCGGTACTTTACATCATGATGATACAAGGATATTCATCCTGTTCCTTTTAGCAGACAATATCTGAATTACATTTTATTATAGGATAATAGAATATACGGGTTAATTAAAAAAATACTGCTACCAATACCTGCAAGATACCTAGATGAAAAAACGATCGAAAAATAGAGAATTGTGGAATTTGAGCCTGAATTAGATACAGAATTAAATTCGCTCGGGGGGCAAACCCAGCTTTAGATCAATACGTTTATTCTGTCTGATTCATGAATAACAACAGAGTCTTTGAACTATGCTATGACCCCACCCAAATTGAATGGTAGTGATACAAACCTACCCATCATTAATGAGTCAAAGGGTTGCAGATACTACAGAATTAGAATGAGTTAAAATAATAAGGTCATCCTGAAAATTAGTAATTCTTTATTACTATGAATTTAATTGACCATAGTGATTAATTATCCCTTTTTGGAAATATATCTCCTATGAATTCATAAAATGTAAGTTCAATTAAATACATCGCGTTTGACATTTCAATTACGCTATCCCATAAATATTGTTTACATTCTATGGAATTTACATCAACAAATAAATACTTCTCAACACTAATAACTGAATTTTCAATCTTGCAGAGTAATCTGATTGGCGAAAGTATCTTATGTATTCGGATAAATAGATCATTCTGAACTTCCTCCTTTAGATGCTCAAAGTCGCTTCTATCCTTTGGGCTAAATGCTACGCTCATACGAAGTAGGAACCCATCCTTAAGATCAGTGTCTGAGACTATTTCAAAAAATTTTATATCCTGGTTGGGTGGAAAAACCTTGGCATAGTACTCTGAAGAACTAGGTCTGAGGCTTTCCTCCTTTATAGTGTAACGGTAATCTTTCAACCATTGAAGAATTGTAGAATATACTAGATCCTTGTTACTATTAGCCAATATGTTCAGTTGCGAAGTCGAATATTTAAAGAGATTGAATCTATCATTAATACTCACAAATCTAGTTATGCTACTCTAAATCTACTTTGGACCCCCAGCAAAGTATGAGAACTACCTGTAGTCAGGAGGAAAACAAGGAGGAAATCTTGAATTAATATTAACCCTATAAAGGAGCCTCAACTATTGTGTTATAATCGAGTCAATAATAAATTATCAAAGAATCCCAATCTGTTGGTAGATTCATAAAAAGAGTTGAAATATATGATATTCCAAATAATAAAATAAAAACTAAATTTCTAACTTGAACCAATAACCGACCCCATATACAAGTTCCAAAATGATTGATTTGCAATTCCCCAATTGATAGTGGTGTTACTATAAGTTTTTGATCCTTTTTATCCTTGGGATTATTAATTTAATTGTCAAACATTTAATTGTCAAACATTTAGGAATTAATAATACCGTTAATAATCGAAAAATCTCATTGTCACGTGGTTATGAAAAATCATTAGTTGGTTGCCGGGCCTCTATGTGAACACTTGTTACCAAGGGTAAGGAAATAATTGCAATAATGTTTAAGGTTCTGCCAAATTGATCATATTCATTTCGTTTTTCTAATTCTCATTTATTATAATGTACATCATAAACTGGACTATAATTTGATTATGACTTTTACAGTATATTTAAGCTTAAATGATTTTGATTATCCGGTAAAGGAATGATATTAGGACAAAATAAATTAAGACTGGTAGCGGTCCTACATGGGATGTATTAGTTGGCAAAATTTGAAATTTCTTCGAAGGGATAACTCACATTGATACTAATTCAACCTAGTAGGAATCACGCTAATCGTATCAGAATTGATCTTAGAGTTCGCATGCAATTGGCCTGATTTTTTGGTTATTCTTTTCCTGCCTACATTGAATTTATTATTGATCTTCTAGAATAACAAAAAAAGAATAAGCAACATATGAGAATTAACAAATCAATTTTCCATGCATTGGTTTTTTTAAAAAAAGAATGAATGAATAACAAATATTGCATGTCTCGGTACTTTACATCATGATGATACAAGGATATTCATCCTGTTCCTTTTAGCAGACAATATCTGAATTACATTTTATTATAGGATAATAGAATATACGGGTTAATTAAAAAAATACTGCTACCAATACCTGCAAGATACCTAGATGAAAACAATACCAGATGCGTTCTAATCCCAAATCTAATATACAAGAATTGAAACTCTATACCACTGAATCTAGGTTCGGTCAGTATCTCACTAATTAGGAGATAATTTTTTTAATATTAGATAGACTGATCTTAGTTTATAATTAACTTAGAATTTAACGATCATAACAGATATGACAAAATTAAGTAACAAATCAGGTAGATGGTTAGTTATGCTCGGATTTTTATTGATAGTTATGGGAATCATATTTCAGTTACAGAGTATTTCCTTGATTGGTCCATCTTCTTCATTCATGTATGCAAATCAAGAGTGGACATTTAATGGCCTCATAGTTACCGGGGTTGGGACTACTGTTCTTGTAATCGGACTCTACGTGAAAACAAGAAAAGATAAAAATCTCTAAAAATTCTTGAATATGCTTCATTTCATATAGGTCCAAATGTTGATTCTTACAACTAGAATAATGCCACTAGGTCTAATTTCAATTTTTAGACAGATATAATGTTAGAATTTTGATTCTCTCTTGATCGTTACTAAATAAATCTAAATATTTAGATTTATAATCAGGAGGTACTTCTTCAGTTAATTTACCTATACAAAACCCCAAATCGGTAAAAGTCTCAATAATCCACTCTTTCCAATTCGTATATTCATCATATATAACCGGTGAAAAGAGCTCATCCGTATACTCAGTTATCAGCAACAGATGACCATTTTTCTTAATCTTGTGTAAGAGGGTCCTGTATAATGGTTTCCAAAATCTCTCTTTTTCACGATCAATATATTTTGGATGTGGTAGTATAGACAAAATTTCATCCACTGAATAGTCCGGTAATTTGTCAATTACGTTCTCAAATGGACTATTTACAAATAACAAATTACACCTCACATTAGAAAGTAGGAGACAAGATTTACTGTACTCAGAAGGATCCATCTCTATTCCAAGATAAAAAGTATTCCCGTTCTCATCTTTGTTCGATAATCGATATAGCAATTTTCCATCGCCACAGCCGAGTTCAACTATTACTTTATCATATTTGGCCAAAAATGAAATGTCCATTGATTGGTCCATTTGATCAAGATACACATTAGATTTAAATAAATTCATTCATCTTTTTTTGATATGGTTGTATGTCGCGACTAGCTAGTCTATGCAGACATTTTGGTGGAGAGTGTTCTGTGAATTATGCCAAAATTTCGCGTACAATCAAGGACTATTTTTTGTGAAAGAAGGAAGGAAAAGTAAATTCATAACTATGTATAATGTAAACCAATGGATCGTGATTTTTATGATCAAGTGATCTTGATCACTGGCGGCACAGGTGCATTAGGCTCTAAAGTATCAGAAGCGTTTCTGAATTTCTCTCCAAGAGCGATTATTATAACATTTAGATCTGAAACTGAAATGCAAGAATTGAGGGTAAAAATCCTTGAGAAAAGCAATAAGCAACAAGAAGAGGATCAACACACTCTAATTGAATTTGTGAAAGTTGACATTACTCATGAAAACGAGGTTAAAACACTAATTTCAAATATACATGAGAAATTTGGACAAGTTCACGTTTTAGCAAATATAGTTGGCGGGTATATCGGCGGCAAAAGTGTAAGTGAAACTAGTGAAGAAGAATGGGATAAGATGATGTCAATTAATCTAAAATGTGCATTCCTTATAAGTAAACATGTTTTGATTTCTATGAAGGAAAAAAAGTATGGAAAGATTGTTCACATATCATCCGCAACGGGCGTGAAAGCAAATGGTTATGATTCTGCATATGCAGCATCGAAGGCAGGACTAATAAGACTTGTTGAATCAATGGCAGAGGAGATAAGAGGTCTAAATATTAACATTAATTGCGTCCTTCCAACCATAATTGATACAGAATCAAACAGGCAAGCTATGCCTTCCTCAAATTTTTCAACTTGGATACCACCCGAGAAATTGGCTAAGGTAATTTGTTTCTTAAGTTCGGAAGATTCTAAGGTAATTAATGGGGTCGCTCTTCCAACCCGGGGAACATCTTGAGGCTCGTAAATCTTTCTATTGATCAGATAAGATAGGGACATCACAGATTTTCCTAACATTAGGTGACAGAATCAACCCGGGTTAAGCCATATTTGATAAAATGGAGGATAAATATTTTGAAAATTTAGCCAAAGATATTGGTTGTCGTTGTCGTCAACCGATCTATGACGAGTTTGAATAATTTTCAAGACTTGATTGGGTTTTGGTTAAATTGGTGATACTTGAAGCACAATGAATCCTATAAGAATTATAGGCGACCAATTGTTTGGGTATGTTTATAAGTTGGTTTTGGAAAACGAATTAGCGAATTTATTTAATAACAATCTACTATATCTAATTATCTAAATTGAAATCAACTCAAGATCTTAAGGATGATCATATTACCATAAGAAGAATTAAGAATATTGCTTCAAAGTGCTCAAAGAAACTATATGAGGCCAAATATGTTCCTATAGAAGATATAGAAGTTATTTCAGTAGTAATTGAGGAGTTTGTTGATCATTTTCACCATGGAAAAGAAGAAACTGGTTATTTTCCCGAAACCAAAGAAAGGAGTGAATTTTCAGAAGACATACGGAAATTTCTGATTGAACATGAGTTTGGAAGAAGAATAGCCATTATGCTCAGGAGGGAAGTTAATATCTGGAAATCGAAAATCAAAGAGGCCGATAAGGATGGAGAACAAAATGAACATCTTATAGAACCTATTGCAAGATTCTTGAAAGCATATGCCATTTTTATTGAGGACCATACTGGAAAAGAGGATAAATTCTTTGATAGAATTGAAGAAGGCAAAATTATTTCAAAGAATGAAGATGAAGTACTGCTAAAGCATTACGAGTCATGCATGAATCAAGCAGGCGGGAAAATAAGAATAGAACAAATGATTAATTTAATAAATTATCTTGAGAATAGAGAATGGATGAAGGATTGACTCTATCGACTCCACGAGCATAGTTTGAGCTGAATTTAAAAATCCCAAAATTTGTAGTTGGTAATCATCATAAAGTACATTGATCGATTTTCATTTACATTGATGTCAATATCAATCGTTTTCATCCGGGATTTCATTGTTCCCTTAATCAAACTAGTAGATAATCAGGACTAAAATCTACCTACACTATTAAAGATAAGATAAAGAAATGAGTTTTGCCTGAAATCAAAAAAAAAGATTATCAGTTAAAGCTGAAATCAATTCCCACCGATCTCATTGTATCTTCTACGCCATCCAATATTCCGTCCACAC
>WHSX01000197.1 GCA_009379865.1 Candidatus Nitrosocosmicus sp. | reverse complement strand
CCTTCACGATGATTGTTATAAAATTCACATCACAAAAGATCATAAAGACCCCCTGGATCAGAAAGTAAAAGCTCATGAAGAAAAGAGATTACATTCATACCAGTAAAAAAACTAACAGCCATTTTTTAAAAAAAATTTATTAATACAGTCTTCAAGATAAGTAAATTTATGAATATGAAAAGCAATTATGCAATAGAACACGGGTATGAGCCGATATCTTCGAGTCAGATGTACGAGATAGAAAACAACGGAGAATCCAGTTATTCCATGAAGAAAACTTTGATGATGGAGAATGCTGGATCTAGAATTGCAGATTTCTTGATAGATGAATTCAAAGAAAACATAATAGATAATTCTATAGTAGCCGTTTGTGGAAAGGGAAATAACGGTGGTGATGCATTGGTAGCAATACGTCACCTATCAGGATACATTCTTGCACGAAATAAATCTAATAATAAAATTAACTTAACGGTGATCCTCTTATGTTCCCCTGAGGACTTAAAAACCGCAGAATCCATTCTAAATTGGCAAATAATAAGTAAGATAGGTTCAATCAGAAAATTTACTTTAGAATCAAACAATATTACTGAAATTGAAGACGAGATTAAAAAGTCAAGTATTATTTTGGACGGGATCTTTGGAACAGGAATCAAAAGAGAAATAAAAGAACCTTTTTCAAAGGTGATTGAAACGATAAACGATAAAAAAGGAACTACTTTTATTCTCGCAGTTGATATTCCATCAGGATTAGATCCAGACAGTGGAAAAATTATTGATAAAGCGATTAGCGCAGACGCAACAATAACCTTTCATCGACCAAAACATGGTTTACTCAAGAATCCGGAGATCGTTGGAAGGTTAATAGTTAAAAAGATTGGCATACCATTTGAGGCAGAAAAAGGGGTAGTGTGACAGAGCTTGAAGATAGAACAATTTCTGGTAGGAGAAATGGCAAATTTCACATACGTTATTGTAGATGAAAAAAATAATGATTCAATAATCGTGGATCCCTCTTGGAACTTGGAAATTATCTTTGAATATCTGAAAAAAAATTCTCTTAATAATAGGTATATCCTAAATACACATTCACATTTTGATCATATATTTGGTAATGAACAAGTGAAAAGTACTACAGGAGCAAAGGTGATACAACATAAGTCATCACCATTAGAGAAAGACATTGAGGTTGATGATGGAGAGGTTATTGAATTTGGTGATTCAAAAATCAAAATAATCCACACTCCGGGGCACTCTAAAGATAGTATTTGTTTAATAATTGATGACAAAGTCATGCTTACCGGAGATACCGTTTTCATAGGGAGTTGCGGAAGACTAGATCTGCCCGGAGGTAATCCACATGAAATGTTTAACTCGATATACGGTAAACTAGTAAACTTGGATGGAAATTTGACAATCCTCCCTGGTCATCATTATGGTTCAAGTAAAACATCAACATTAAAAAAAGAATTTGAATCCAATTTTGTTTTCAAGTTCAAGAATCAGGATGATTTCCTTAAATCCATGAGCTCATAGGGTCAGCAACCCCCACTACCTTAGCAGCCACCTTCCGCTTCCGCTTCCCATCTTAGCTGCAGCTGCTGCTGGTGCACTCTCCGACCCAACCCGCTTAATGGATTACAAATGATACAATGTTTGGTTGGAGAATGGCTTTAATTTCACAAACAACAACCATTTTCTACTTCTTATCTTCCTTTTCTCTGCCTGCCTTCCAACCAGTAAAGATTATTATAAACAGACTTTGACAGAATTTTGTTGATTACTGACGTTATCCAGAGTCTGCCTTCTAAAGGAGGAAATAGTGATTTATTGTCTTTCAAATCAAACAGAACTTCTTTTATTTTGGCAATATCGTATACGGAAACATCTACTATTCCAGGTCTGACAGTTGCTGGAGCTAATACAGAATTATTGAAATATACACCCGCTGCCGATGCAGAGTATATCTATTATGGAAGGTGTAAATGCATTGATGCAATTCCTGCAACGCCAGATGGAAAGCCAACACCTGCAATAATTTCAAAAACTGCTTTGGATTTATCAAATATCCCTATATCAGTAGTCGACTCGGGGTCCAAAATTAAACCTATTTTACCCTATGTTTGTATTGATTCAGGATTTGGCAAGAACATAGTTCAAGAACCTGGATTAGAACTAGACAATGTACTAAAAAACTATGATATGGGCAAATTGCTTGGGAAAGAATTGGCCAAAAATAATGAAACTATAATCATAGGGGAAAGTATTCCAGGTGGTACGACAACTGCGTTGGGTGTCATGCAGGCTCTTGGCATTGATGGATATAACAGGGTTAGTAGTAGTATGCCAGATAACCCTAATGAATTGAAAACCAAGATAGTAGAGAGAGCGCTATCCAGATCAAAAATAAGAGCTGGTGAATGTTCAAACGACCCCTTCAGGGCTATAGCAAACTTGGGCGACCCCCTTATGCCGACAGTTGTAGGGATAACTGAAGAAATCATTTCCAGTAAAAAGAAAATTATCTTGGCTGGTGGAACTCAAATGTGTTGTATTTTAGCATTATTAAAATCATTGAATGTAGGGTTAAAAGATAACATCTGTATAGGAACAACTTCTTACATAGTTGACGATAAAAAATCAGACATTGTTGGATTAATGAACAATATTTCAGATGAGGTACCTATTTTCTATATTGATCTCCTTCTTGAAAATTCAACTAAAAAGGGGCTAAGATCTTACTCTGAGGGATTTGTAAAAGAGGGTGCGGGTGCAGGCGGTTGTTCTATTGCTGCCTTTCTAAATAGTGATAATTTAACTAAAGAACAATTTTTGCATAAGTTAGAGGAGAATTACATTAGAACAATTGAAAAGCCTCGTTTGGTATTTACGAACAAATAGTTTATTGTACTTCAATTCCAGAGAATTCGATAGTTTAAATACAAGAGTTTTAGAATGAAAAAACTATGAACGGAATCGAAAAAATCAAGGGAATTGTATTAATATTGATAGCTATCTCTTTTTTCACTGCTTATACTTATACTCTCTTTGCAACGGATTTAGGTATTTTATTGCTAAAGATGACTGTGGTTGTAATTGTGGGCGTGATATTCTTTATAGTTGGGTGGATTGGAGTTACACTTACAATCAGTGAAAAGAATGCTAATTCAAAGCAAGATTCCCTTAATAAATAAAGTGGATCATTTGGAAATAAAGAGATCAGTTACAGTTTGATAAATTCGTGGGGCTACATCTCTAACAATTTGGGTATGCTCTATTTCAAAGTTGTACTTTGAGAATAAGTTGTGAATATGGGCCTCAGAAGTTGGAACAACCCCAGCTTTGGTATCACTTTTTATATGCGAGAAGAAATGTAAATGGCCTCCAGAGGGTTTTAAGCAATTTATGGAAATATCTACAAATTCATGGGCTCTTTCGGGTAATGGGAGTAGCACTCTATCGATGCGATCTTTGAAGCTGTCTGAGCGAAGTACTTCCTGAGAATCTCCGTGTATTGAAAAGACGCGATCCTTTAATCTGTTTATTTTTGAATTCATAATGCTCAAGATGTAGGCATCCAAGTTGGAATCAATGTTGTATACCTTTATCTGATGCTTTTTTGCCATTATTACCGAAAATGTTCCAACCCCTGCAAACATATTTACTACTATTTCTCCAGGTGAAACCAAATTTGAAATTCTGAGTCGTTCGGTAGACAATCTAGGTGAGAAATACGAAGTGGCCACGTTAACTAAAAACTTGCAACCATACTCCCGATAATAAGTAACGTATTTCTCATATCCAGCGATAACTTCTAGCCCTCGTAGCCTGTATTCTCCGGAAACTGATGACCTTTGTAAGAAAACAGTTTTTAGATTTTTTATGCTTTGAAGTATAACTTCTCCAATGATATTTTTTTTTGTCAACAGAGAATCAGGTATTTTAATGATTGCTATATCGCCTATCATATCAAATGAAGAGTAAACTTTTTCGAGATCCTCATCTGCCAACACGTCTTTGAGAAGTTTTTTTAGAAATTTACTCATTTAATAATACAACTTGTAAATCTATTTGTTCTTCAAGTAGTAGTAATTGCCATCTGATTTTTGCTGCCTGTCCAGCCGGCTGCTATCTTTGTTAACTCTGGGTCTACCAGTTGTTTCATCTCTCCTAAATGAGATTGATAGCGATTTAAGAAAGTTGTTCATACCAATTTCCTTGGTATCGGGAGATGTACCTATTCCCTTAACTCCAGGAATACCTTCGAAAATAATCACCCTATCTGAAACCAAGTCTATCAATTGAATGTCGTGGTCTATAATTAATGCAGATTTTCCGTTTGATTTAGTAAATCTTTGTAAGAATTTCGCAAATGTAATTCTATCTTCGATATCTAGAAATGCAGAAGGTTCATCTAACGCATACACGTCAGCCGGTCTTATCAATGATAATGATATTGCCACTTTTTGCAATTCACCCCCGCTAAGCCCCTTTATGGATTTGTCATACAGCTTTTTGAGTCCTAATGGAGAAAAGACATGTTCTTCTACTGCGGTGCCTTCGAATGGTCCACTGTTAGCAGAATAGATTAACGAGCGAACATCACCATCAATATCTTGATTGAGATATTGAGGCTTGTAAGATATTTTTACGGTAGTGTCTAAGCCACCTTGATCGATTTTTTCTATGCCAGCCAGCATTCGCATGAAGGTAGTCTTACCCAGAGCATTTGCCCCAACAATTCCAACTACTTCCCCTTCATGAATTTCTCCTTTATCGACGGTAAGAGAAAATGGACCAAGTGTTTTCGTTAGCGCAGTATATTCAACGATAGGAGAGGATGAGAGAACAGTCTCTGTAATACTTGATATATCAAATTTATATGCTTTATCCCTGAACCTAACATTTTCAGTAGGAATATACCCTTCCAAGAAATTATTTATACCAACTTTAGTGCTTTGAAGGGACGATACTATACCGTAGGCACCAGGTTCTCCATAAGTAATGTAGATGTTATCTGATAGATAATCAAGTAAAGACATATCATGTTCCACAATCATCACACTTTTACCCTCCTTAGCTAGATTATTTATAACCCGTCCTACAGCCAACCGTTGGTAAATATCATTAAATGAAGAAGGTTCATCGAAAAAGTAATATTCTGCATCCTTTGCCGCAGCAACAGCAACAGCTACCCTTTGTAATTCCCCTCCACTTAATGTGGAAAGGTCTCTATCTATTGAATATTTTAGACCTAACTCTTCTATCAATGCATCTGAAACCCCCCGCTCATCATATTTTTTCAACAATTCAGATACGGTACCTTTGAAAACCTTTGGTATGAGATAGACAAGTTGGGGTTTTATTGAAGTACGTAATGTTTTGGATTGAATTTTTTCAAAGTGTTTGCGCAGTTCAATGCTAGATAACTTTGTTAAAATTTCATCCCAACCTAATTCCTTATCAAAGTTACCAAAATTAGGTTTTATATTTCCTGAAAGCAGGTTTATTATTGTAGACTTCCCCATACCGTTTCTCCCCACAATACCTGTTACAGTACCTTCTTTTGGTATAGGAATTTTATATAACCTGAAACTATTGATTCCATATTGATGTATTTTGTCTACACCAATTTCCTGGGCGAGATTAACTATTACAATAGCATCAAAAGGACATTTTTTAATACAAATAGTACATCCAGTACACAAATCCTCAGAAATAACAGCCTTACCATCATCAGGCCTTTGAATAATACATTCTCCACCAGTCTTGTTT
>WHSX01000196.1 GCA_009379865.1 Candidatus Nitrosocosmicus sp. | reverse complement strand
CATAGCTTCAACAGGTTTAACCTGTGCTTCCCAGTCCACACACAGATTGGCTAGAAATCCGTTCCCTGCCAAGGTTTCTTCGGTGACAACCTCTTCACCCCGACTGCCATAATAGCCTATTGCTGAAGCACACAAAAGCGTTGATGGAGGCTTCTTAAGTTTCTTGATGGTGTTGCATAGTATTTCGGTCGTCTTTACTCGGCTATCATGTATCCGTTTTTTCTTTATTTTTGACCAACGTCCCCCAATGTTTTCTCCAGACAAATGGATAATTGTGTCAAATCCTTCTAGATCAATAGGGTCAACTATTCCAGTTTCAGGATCCCAAACCCTTAAATTTGAACTGTTATCACTCTCTGAGTAGTTAGAAGTTGGTCTTACTAATCTTGAAATCTTATGTTCTCCAGCTGTTTCTAATAAAGGGATTAGGGCAGACCCAATTAATCCAGTAGACCCGCTAATTAAAATTCTTTTTCCCTTATTCTCTTTTTGCAGGCCCCACAATTTCAAATCATTTTGAAGTATTCGATGACGGTAACTGAACATTTGATATAGAGTTTTGTTAAGCCGATTCCTGAAAAAATCAATTCTATTTAATCCGTAAGGCAGTGAATACTTTATTTTGTCCTCCATTATGCATCCCTTTGATTCAATAGGAGTAAACGAGTGGGTATGTTTCCAAGTCTTTAACGGTCCATTAATCATTTCATCTTGAAATACTTTATCTTGAAGGTATCCAACGTGCTTTGCAGTCCATTTTGATTTTAAGGGTCCATATCGCAGTTCTAGGATGCAAGTTGTTCCATTTTCAAGTCCATTATTTCGCTTAATGACTCTTAAAAAACTCCATGGAGGGATCAGTCTATCTATAGCTCTATGCCTTGTGTGATAATTGAAAACCTCATGTACTTGGGAAGGAATTTCAACCCGTTTAATAAAAAATGCTGTATTGTTTGAGTTATCGCTTAAATGTTTCAATAAAACGATTTTATTTTGGCATTCACACTAATCTATTTTTGGTATAAGATTTTGACTGTTAGCAGCAGAGAAATTATACCTATCTAAATAAAATTAACTTTATGTTTTATAAACGCTAAGATTTTTTTTTGATGTTGGTATTGGATCAAGATGACCTTCATTCATATCTATACTTTCAAAGTTTGCAGGAAAGGTCAATCAAGGTGAGGTGCAAGGAGTTGGAAGGAGGATAGGGAGTTTGGTCAATATTGTTGGACTAATTATATGTGAATTCGTACAATTCTAAAGGTTCGTCTATTTTTTTTACCGCTGCAAAAATACTTTTAGTTGTTTTCGCATCGTCGTTTAATAGATTAAAGAATAAAAGATCCTTTTAACCAAATCAATATAATAATTTGTATGTATCTAACGATTCAGACACTTGAATTAAACGATCAAAATTTTATAGCGATTGTGTTTGTGGTCTCCTCACCATAGTTGTAAAACGGACATTGTTATAGTTAGTTGTTTTCGACATTTTATGCAATTCACTTGAAAATTGCTTTAGTCATCCACTGAATTTTATTAAACCCCTTATTAGTTAATGAGTCCAACAATGCATGAGGGAAATGTATTAGTAGTACAAGCAAGTTGTAAGTCCACAATTTTAAATTCATTCTAGTATTATTGATCTACAATTTCATTTAATTAGAACCTGAGATATAGGAAATTATGAAAATTCTTGCTAAACGAGGGTATGATGTTTTTTGCCCTAATCAGGCGTTTATTTCTGATAGTGAAAGTTACATGCTACTACACAAAGAGTTAGATCATTCTGGTGTTAGAGGAGAGCATCATTTGATACCAAAAATAAGAGATTTTGAGTGTCTTGAGCCATCAATTCAGAGTTGGGGGAATGAGCTTCAAATTGATGAATAATGAGATGTGGCCCACACTTCCTGTTACTAGCTGGAAGGAAACATATGAAACCTTGCATATGTTGACACAAATTGTGGGTAAGATTCGACTTGCAACTACCCCGAAAGAAAATCATTGGTGGAACTCTACCCTATATGTTACACCATCAGGGCTAACCACCTCCGTGATGTACAATAAAGATATTCCATTTAAGATCGAATTTGACTTGAACAAGCATTTTTTAATTATTGAGAAGGCTTTTGGTTATGTTAAGAAAATTCCGTTAGAGTCACGACCCGTTGCAGATTATTATAGAGATATAATGTCAACACTGGAATCAATTGGAATATCATTAAAGATTTGGAGTACACCAGTTGAGGTGGAAAATGGAATTCCATTTGAGAAAGATTATTCCCATTCAACATACGATGGTGATTCAGCCAATAAGTTTTGGCGGATACTTACACAGTCCTCACGATTATTTACTGAATTTAGATCAGGTTTCTTGGGCAAGGTCAGCCCAGTTCATTTTTTTTGGGGAGCTTTTGATTTAGCTGTAACACGTTTTTCGGGTCGAAAAGCCCCAGACCATCCGGGCGTCCCAAACTGTCCCCGACATGTAATGGTTGAAGCATATTCTCATGAAGTTAGCAGTTGTGGATTGTGGCTAGGAGGAGGACCATTTGAAGGACCAATATATTATTCATACTCATATCCTGAGCCTCAAGGATTCAAGGAAGCTCAGGTCGAGCCTGCGGGGGCATATTACGAGAGCAGTATGGGTGAATTTATCTTGCCATATGAGGAAGTGCGGAAAAGCCAGTCTCCTGACCAATCCTTACTTAGCTTTCTTCAGAGTACATATGAAGCTGCAGCCAAGACAGCTAAGTGGGAACGTAATGGTTTGGAAAGACAATAAGATTTACTTTTGGAATTTTAGACCGAAATGTCGAAAATAATAATAAAAGAGTTCTGGTTCATAATCCTTTTTTAAAATAAGACAGGAGGTATAACCGGGCGTATTTATGATATCAGCAAGAAATGGAATGAATGGATTGATTCAGGCCATCTATGAAGAAGACATTGATTTACTAAAAAGGATGATTTCGCAAGTATTTACTTCTCACGAAATAGCCGAATCATCACAGAATATCAAGGATTCAAAAATCACGGTATATGAAGTTTTATGTTTGACAACTCTTTTTCATATACCTAAAAGTATTATTGATTTGTAAGAAAATCATTCGGATCAGTTTGCATGACGTTCATCAAATAACTTTTCACAATATTATCAAGATGGTCCAATTCTACCGGCTTTTTCACGATTTCTCTTACCCCAACTTCCGTGTAGTCTTTGAAATCCTCCATCTTTGAACGCCATGCGGTAAATATTACTATCGTTTTATATCGGACACCCTGTTTTTTCAGTTGACTTAGTATATCAAACCCTGTAAATTCTGGCATCGCTATGTCCAAAAGGATAAGGTCATATTCCCGTTTTTGAATCTCGAACAACCCTTGTCGACCCTTGTTGGCTACTTTGCAGTCTATCCCTCGTATCTTACAATAGTCTGTCACTGCCTCTGTAGTGTCATAATCGTCGTCAATTGTCAGTAAGTTCAAACTAAATTATATAGTTAGACTATACTTATAAACGTTAAATATACATTCGATAAATAAAGATTTAATTGAATATATTATTTCATTTGTAGTTTTCAAATGGGATGGTTATCCTAATAATTTGGGATTTACCATTCCCACCTTCTGTATTAGACGTGAAAATTTAGTTCCATCATGACAACAATATTTGTTGGGTAATTAGAGCAACCCTTGACGGTATTTAGCTCAGAGTAAAAGGGGAGATTTGCCGACCGCTCTACCCGTCACCAACTCTTTTTCCCGCGAGGATCACTACGTGAAAAAGATCAAATTGACGTTTAGATACCTATGAAGTAGATTAGAACAAAGTATGGTTAGTAAGACAACACAATTGTTGACATTTTTGGTTGATATACCCAAATTTTGTTTCCTTTAATCGATATAATCAGGTTCAAAAAGTAAAATATGTTTTTGAATCGTTTAATACAAATTCTACAATAAGGGTATCTCTTTCTATATATCGCTTAATCTTTTCTTGATGGAGAAAGAAATTAGGTCCCCAATATCTTACTAAACTATTTGAGTGATTTTTGAGAATCAATAAACATATACTAAGTCGTTACTGCAAATAATAACGGGCCCGAAGGGCTTCGTGCTGATATTGGTCCTATAAAATAATTTTCTGTATTCATTTTCTCGTTGCATATCTCCTTTAATTGTCATTATTATTGTCATATCATTATCATTATCATTATTCCATCTTCAAGTGTATAGAATGACAATAGATAGAATATTCTTGCAATAGCCGCTCGCGAGTACTATATCTTAAATAATAGACAAATGTTCGATTAGGTAGATCTTTCTATGGAATCTATATTATACGCCAAGTCTATGATGATGTTTCTGCTAATAATCATATGTTCCGCTGTTTTATCAGATCATATACTACCAGTTGGAAACGTAAGTGCAGTAAAGGAGGGCGATAATTATTCTCGTGGTTGCGGTAGTAGCTTGACAAATAATAACAATGTCGCATACCACAGACTAAACCAGACTCTATCTGTTCATGGAATGGTGAATCTGACAGAATCAAGCATCAACTTGAAACCTTCTATAATTCTGCCATCCTCAATATTAACGGACCGACCTGCCTATAGCCACTTTGTAGTTGATCTGCTAGATGTAAAAGGAAGAGTGATAGCTCATTACCCTACTGACATAATAGCATCTATGGCAAAAGTTAAAGAATGGAAAAATATTGCTTATATTTCAGAGACAGTACCATATAGCCCATGTACGGCAAAGATCACCATAAACAAAGACGGTAAAGAACTGGTGTCCCAAGTTGTTTCACCCCATGCTCCCGAAATAAAATCTATCAACGTTAGCGATAGTAGTGGTAATCCCGGATTAATTTTTCCTAGAACAAGCAATATCACAGTTGAGTGGAAAGCACAGGATTTAGACAAAGACTACAACCTGTCGTACGTCTTGCTTTACAGTAATAATGGAGGGCAAAATTGGCCCATTACGATAGCCGATGATATAAAAGAAAATTCGTTAACATTGAACGCAAGTTCCTTGCCTGGAAATAGCGCCAATCTTTCGCAATTCAGAGTTATTGCTACTGATGGTGTCAATACAGATGTACTTGATTCCAATCCTTTCAGTATTCCTATTCTAAAGATGGGACACTAATGTGTTAGTCCATGCATATAATTATTATTTGAGCTCATAAACCGCTGATTAAAGGTATGAGCTTGAGTAGGGTGTTTCAATTTTCTTATAACCTATTGTATTATAATTAGCTGCATAATACCGAAAAACAGGATATTAACTACAATTGTTCCTTGGCTAACTCCAAGAGCTCAAAGCAGGAGTTTCTGAATCTACTATATTAATTGTATCTAGCTGCTATCCAATCCTAAACTTTATCTGATATAGAGCATAGATTGTACCAATTTGGAATTTGCTGTTAAATTATCAGGCATATTGTGTCAGTATTTTTTTTGTATTATTGATATACTGAGAAGGTAATTGGATCGTCCATAACTGCATCCTCACTGTCTCTGTGTTTACACCATCTAGAGTATCCAAAACCCTTAATCAAACTTCTTATGAATAAAGATATCGTTGGATATAGTGGTGATTGTTCGGCTTTTATTGATGAAGAGTTGACACTGTTTTAGCTGTTCTCGTTATTTGTCATCCGTTAAGATAAGTTAAAAATTATTGTTGTTTGAATGATTGTATTATTTATACTCAAATAATGCTCTGTCGAATAACTAATTTGAATACAACCACATAGGCTGGTGTTGCA
>WHSX01000195.1 GCA_009379865.1 Candidatus Nitrosocosmicus sp. | reverse complement strand
GAAATTCTTGTATGTTATCTCGCCTGAGTTTATCTTGTTAATATCATCTATTTCTTTGGTATTCTCCGATTTTTTCTTTCTCAACTCATTTTGGTTTTCTTCAGCTATCTTGATCCTAGATTCAAAATCTATTAATTGATTGTTAAATTCGATCTCTTTTTCAGTAAAGATTTTTTGTTCGATCTCATTGGTTTTCTGCTTTTGATTTAATTGGTCAAAATAATGTTCTGCCTCTTTTATCGTAGCTCTATTTCTTTCATATTCATATGCTACTGTTGATAGTCTTTTCTCATTTTTTATTCTTTCACTGCTCGCAGAATTGGCCTGAACCAAAAATTGCTTTTTCTCTTGGCTAAGGCTTTCGGTCTGTGTAGTTACTTCTCCTAGTTTTTTTGAAACCTCTTGATTTTTAGTCTCCTTAATTTTTTGCTCTTCATTGAATTCTGATATTTTTCCAGTTAGATTGTTTATGCTTCCGGACAGTTTTATTGCTTTTAGTCGGTTAATCTCTGATTCAATTTGCAAATATCTATGTTGATCGTTTCTCTCTTCTTCTAACTCATCAATCCTGTTCCTTACTTCGCCCATTTTAGCCAATGCTATCTCAAGCCTTCTGTCTGATTCCTCGAGTTGTTTATAGGCCTGATCTTTCTTTTCATCAAAATATGAGAGTCCCACTATATCTTCGATTATTTTTCTCCTTTCTTCTGAATTCAGTTCCGATATTCTAGTAATCATCCCTTGTTGGACTATATTCAGTTTATTAGGGGAGGCGACCACTATCTCTAATAATTCCAAGATGTTATTTCTCGATACTCTCTTTTTATTCAAATAGTATTGACTTTCTCCAGTGTTGACTCCGGACATTTCTCTTGTTATGGTAACAAGATTGTCATCCACTGGAATTCCTCTATCTTCATTGTCAAAAGTTACACTGACCTTAACTATTTTATGAGGATTATCATTTGAACTAGTGTCATGAAAAAGTGATTGAAATTTGTCTACACGAAGGGCTTTTGGACTGTTCTCTCCTAAAGCAAATATGATAGCATCAAGAATATTGCTTTTGCCCGATCCATTTGGTCCAGTTACAGCTATTAGACCTTTTTGAAAATTTAGCGAAATGTTCTTTGATCCAAACGATTTAAATCCAAAAACATCTAATTTTTTAATATAGACCAAAATTATATTATATTTGGATGTTTTCTTTCTTTATTATTTCTTTTTTTTATGGGGTCATTTTTGTATATTATTGTCATTATTTTGTTGCTTTTGAATAGTTATTATTTTGACATTTTTAGCGTCATTGGTGTGTCTAGATTTATCTGGATTCAGTGCTCCTAATGCAATCTTATCGGATGTGTTAAGTATTTTAAAGTCATGCTCAGGCATTAATGACATTATTTTTCTAAAATCCTGTTCGTTCTCCACAATAATTTGAATAGTTCCATCTTGGCTTATTTTAGACTGGTAAGAATGAAGTAGATTTTTTAGCATCCTTTCTTTGTTGACTTTTTTTTCAGAATTATCACAAAAGATTGTTATCATGAAATTATCAACGGATTTATCTTTTATGAAGGGGAGAATGTTGTCCGGGTTGCCTGGAAGAATCTTTAAATTCTCTATTTGAAGCCCTGATAATTTTGTTTGTGCCTTTATTATTTCGTCTTTATCTTTTACAATTCCTATGTGATATTCGTTCTTATTTTGAAGAGCCGTGTTAATTAAATAATCGCAATTACTGACCGACACATCCATGTTAATTTTTTCATATTTTGTTTTAGCATCCAAGATTAGATTGTTTATTTTGTTTGATGGATTTCCCTCGTGAAAAAATTGGTATACATTATCCCATTTTTGTCTGAAAACATCTGGAAAGTTTTTTCTTGATATAATGTCTTTGAATAATGAACCTTCTGAAAATAATGACAAGAATCTGTCAGTTCTAGAAACAGCTTCTACCAACGGAAAATCTAGTTCTTCGTACAATTTTACCACTCTGTTCCATGCTAAGAGAGGATCAGAACTAAGATAAGTTACTGACAGATCAGCTAATGATAGAATTTCTGCTATTAGGTTAATTTTCTCTACAGAAAAATCTTGACCATCTATTTCCTTTAGCAACTGATTAAAGTTGTTATAAGCATTTTCATCAAAGGGATAGTCTGTTCTCCAGATCAATGCTTCAACTATTTTACCTTCGATCATTGCTTCTCTACCATTTAACATTTCTGGATGAGTAGTAGCAAATTCCCGTGCCTCTACTAAAGGAGGAGACTCATATTTTCTAAAAAATCTAACTAGTTCTTCACTATTTAGCAAAAAATATGCATCATGAATTCTTTTTCTTTTTATTTCCGCTACGGTGTTTGCTACTGTGGGTACTCTTAAATATTTTAAATCCTTATGCGAGTTGCCTTGCACCGGATCGTAATCATGTAACAATGCTGCAACTAGCATTATTTCATAGTCTCTTTTGGTTATCGTGTAACCATGAATTTCCTTTGGTAACATGTTTAGGCTCATATAGGCGACTTCCAGAGAATGATGCAAATTATGATATTCACTCGATCCTTCTCCTAATCCTAGCTTATCATATTCTTTTTTTAGATATTGGCTCAATAAATGCAATTTAGTCAATGATTCCTGATTGATGCCTGTGGGTCTGGCTTTTAAAAAAATAGATTCAATTAGATAATCTAGAGTTACACCTGAAAGATTTTCATTCGTGTATTGTATTTGACGCTTTTTAGCACCTGGAAGTATTTCTTCAATTTTACTATACACTATCCTTATTGGGAGACTCTTGTTTAGGTATGTAGAGAGGGATGTCAGAATATTTCCAGAATGTTTCAGAACGGGTTTTTCTTTGAAAATTATTTCATCAATTATTTTGGGTATGTTTTTATTAACACCTGAAAGTATGTTTGTTATCGTATTTATTTCTGGTTGAGAGAAAATGTTAAATCTTTTATATTCTGTGTTAATTACTAGCCATTGCGGAATTATAACCCTGAATATTCCATTCTTATTATCAGTTGATCCATTTTTCTTACCGGGAGAATCTACCTGATCCAATCTTTTTAATATGACTACTAGGTTACCTTTTCCTCTTTTAAAAGGGAGATTTGCATCCTTTGTCACTTCCAACCTTACGTTCTTGTCTATTTTCCGTAACTCCAATAATATTTTCCAGTATTTTCCCTTATCAAGCCAGTGAGGTATTTCGTTTTCTCTATCCCAAAAATCTACTAAACCATGATAAGCATAACCGTCCTCTAAATGATTTGTTTCCGGATTGAGTGTTTTATAGTCATATTCTCCGATAAATGGGTCTAGTTTACGACATAAATTCCAGGTATTTCTTATCCTTTTTGTAGTAATATCAAACTGTGAATGTGCCATAAGCCCCCATATACAACCAAGCGCACTAGTTACGGTGAATAGTACGGTGGTCCAATCCCTATTCCAATCAAGTTCCTTATCTGAAAAAGAATCTGACACTAGGGGGATGGTGAAAATACCTGTTGAGATCATCGAGGCAAATGATAATGAAATGAAAAAGCAACTCGCATAATCATAATAGGACAAATTAAAAGTCCATTTCTTAATCGACTCGTCTACATTCAAATCAATTTTCCACCCCAAATGGAAATTGGGTTCTGTTTAATTTTCCATTTATTAATATTTAACTTGAATTATCCCTCTTTCTATCTTATGAATGTTATTTTTGCATTACCTCATATTGATACTAAAAATTATTATATCAAGATATACATATTACAGAATACTATAAAAAGTTAGGAAATTGCTTTGAGATTTTGAACCAGTATTCGAAATTGGTAGGATTACTTTGAAAAAATATCGTAGACGCCATTAGGAAATATTCATCTGTTTCGCTTTATTTACTATATTTCTTATAATGTTCTTCGATGCAGAAAGCTGACTTTGGGGATTAAATATTACTTCTAATTCCTCTTTGCTTACGTTGTTGATAATTTCTTCTTCTTTTATTAAAGCATCAAAAAAATGCTCTTGCTTTTCAACTGCATTAAAAGCTACTGATTGAATATCTCTATATGCTTTGAATCTCGGAATACCTTTTAATACCAAAACTTGTAGGACAAATTCTGCAAATATTTGACCCTTAGTCAAATCTATGTTATTTACTATTTTTTCCTTGTTTATTTTCAAGCCTGCTATGATCTTTATCATTGTGCTTAACATATCATCCACCAGGATAGATGACATTGGAATAATGAAACGTTCGTTAGCCGAATTTGATAAATCTCTTTCATGCCATAATGCTATATTTTCTAAAGAAACGTTCAGATTTGATTTGACGATTCTGGCCAATGAAGAGATTCTTTCGCTCTTTATTGGATTTTTTTTTACTGGTACTGCACTACTTCCCATTTGTCCTTTCTTAAATGGTTCTTGAACTTCTCCGATCTCCGTACGCTGCAAGTTTCTGATTTCGATGGCTATTTTGTCTAATGTTAATGCTATTAGTGTGATTGTGAATAACATTTCCGAATATCTTTCCCTTGGAATCACTTGCGTAGCAGCCTCGGTGGGGAAGAGGTCTAGTTTCTTTGCAACTATTTTTTGAACCTCTAATGCATTCTCTCTCATCAAAGATCCTGTTCCCACAACTCCTAGGGTTTTGCAAAGTAGAAATCTTTTTTTCCCCTCGTCAATCCTTATTAGATGGTCAAGTAATTCATTTGACCAAATAGCAAATTTAAGTCCAAAGGAAGTAATACTTGCATGTTGTCCATGAGTTCTACCTACCGCAGGCAAATCTTGATATTCTGTTGATTTTTTTAGTAATTCTTTGATTAACTGGTGCAATTTTGATTCCACTATCTTAAATACGTCCCGCATCTGCATTGAGGTACTACTATCTACAACATCATTACTTGTCAAGCCATAATGAATCCAAGGTTTTGAATTTTCTGAACATAACTCGCTTATTGCTTCTACTATCGCAGCAGTATCATGATCGCTTATACTTTCTAATTCTTTTACTCTTTGTACTGTTATTTTATTAGATGAAACAACCTCTCCTATATTTTTAGAAGCTTCCATTGGAATTATCTGTAATTCCGCCTGTGCACTTGCAACTGCAGATTCAAAAATTAATTCATAATCTAGTTTTCTATCCTCTTCAAAAATGTCTTTCATTTCTTTCGTTCCATATCTTCCGCTATCTATAGGTAAAATAGGCATTAGTCTAAAGTCAGATATTGATTATCTAATTTATTATTTAGGATGATTAATATTTGACAAAATTAAAATATTTATCATAAAGGGAATAATGTCTAGTTCATTAGTAACAAAAAATGGGAAGCATTCGGTTAATAAAATTTCTGACTATCAATTTCAGATATATAAAGAAGATTCGCGTGGGATGAATGTTCCTGTAACAATATTTGCGAATGATCTATTAGTATCTAAAATGGCCCTTGATCGAACACTCGATCAAGCGGTTAATGTCACAACGCTGCCGGGGGTAAAAAAGCATGTAGTTGTACTTCCTGATGGTCATGAAGGATATGGATTTCCTGTGGGTGGCGTGGCTGCATCAGATTTTGAAGAAGGTATCATTAGTCCTGGTGGAGTAGGATATGATATTAATTGTGGAGTCAGACTGATTAGAACTAATCTTTTCGAATCTGATGTTCATTCAAAACTCAAAATTCTAGTTGATTCTCTATTTTCCTCTATTCCCACAGGTGTTGGAAGTGAAGGGGCTATTAAGCTGACCAGCTCAGAGCTGGACGATCTACTCATTGACGGCGCGAAATGGTCGGTGGAGAATGG
>WHSX01000194.1 GCA_009379865.1 Candidatus Nitrosocosmicus sp. | reverse complement strand
GATACTCCATTAGACTAGCTTTATTTGTTGTCAATTATGACCCGGGCTCAGTTATATTGAAAGGATTCCTGTCTGTAGAAAGATTAAAAGGTTTGAGTGATTCAGTTCTTTTGGTCGCTTTGACGATACTTGCATATAACCTTATCCCTCCTACGTTAGTAAACGGTCAAGCAGATCCAACAGAACTTGACAGTTTCTTTGATAATCTTTTTGGCATGGTATCTAGTTTTTTTGTAATTTTTGTATTCTGGCTACTATATATGAAGATACTTGATCATCTCACGGTGCCTGATGACCTGGTAATATTGACATCATTGATATTCTTTATATTTATACTGGTAACACCTGTATTTACACTGGCACAAGTACAGTACGAAAGTGCTTCAGGAGTAGTTTTTCTCTCCATACTAATGATTATAACTGACTTGATCTTAATTTTTCTTTGGAAATACATACATAAAAAATCACTGAGTGTTGATCATGGAAGTAGAGAAGTTAGAAGTATACATAATATTTTCCTTGTGATACCAATCCTTTACCTCATGTCTATTCTGTTAACCTTTTATAGCATCAAACTTTCAATAATATTACCTGTTGTGATGATTCCAACTTTAATATTAATGAACAGTATCTTCCGTAAGAATGATAGTTGAGAGAGTCAACATTATTTTCAAATTATGAATAAACTATATTGGAATTTATAATTTTAGATTCGATAAATAGGGTCGATTTATGCAACACGTGTTGGCAGGATCTTTATAATATAGATACAGAAATGGGGAGAATAAATATACAAATAAGAATAACATACTAAACGGGAATGTCCGTAATGCGGGTTACCCAAAAGGGATCTTATATCACTCATCAACGTCATATGCTATAAATTGTATATAAAAATATTGAGAATCGAATCGTAACATACAAGAGGCGTACTAGACTCTAATAAGTCATCTAGAGTTCTCATTAAATCCTATCATTAATATCTAATTACTAAATTACTAATGGTAGCGTCATTTATTGGAATTCTCTATTTCATAATTCTAAGACAAATCAAAAAGACGCACTAAAAGTACCTTCTCTAATAAAAGAGAATGGATATCACAGGAAGGTTTTAAACGACAACCTTATTAAATTGTAATATTGAATGCAGATATTGGATTATATGTGAAATCTGACTAATACCATGAACTGATAACAGGTACTATGCAAGACTTTTTTTATTATTTGTCATGATTGAAATATACATTAATTTTACTAACAGTCCATCTATATAGATTCAGAGTCTACATTCAATAAAGGAATTTTCTCAATCATTATCTGTTTAGGTATAATCCATTTATTTTCACCATTCCTTATTGAATTTGTTTCTTGTTTCTTTTTCCTATGCTCTTGCGAGTGGGATCCTCTTTTGTGGTATTTCTTAAACTGTCAAGATGATTTAAAATGTCACCCTTTGTCATAAACCTAAATTCTTTGAAATTGTGAAATCTTTGTAACTGACCTAATACCTTAATTTGCGATTCCGCTGTTGATTCCTTTATCTTTATCTCATCCCGTTCTGCAGTTACGAAGTCACAAATGTTCTTGGAATTTAAGGATGAATTATGTAAAATCTAATAAAATATGTTTGATGTATCGCTTTTGACCTCTTGTAATTTAACCTATCTCGTTTATGAATGCATTATAATTTATAATCGCATTGGGGTACTCACAATTTGATTTAGTATCTCTAACATCTTTTTCAGTGAATTCATTAAACTCTGGATAATTCTTGGATGGTAAATGAATTACTATCTAGATACTGACTCGACTCAAGTAACTACAAAAGCATCTGTGTGTTTTTGACCTAAATGATATCCGTCGACTCTTCGAGTAAGGCGCCGGGAGAGGGATTTGAACCCTCGAGGCCCTCACGGGCCACAAGCTATATAGTATCCTAATTTCCAGGCTTGCGCCCTTCCAGGCTAGGCGACCCCGGCTTTTGATTAAATGATAATTGTCCTCTTTTTATGTATATCTAATATTAATTTATATTTTAAAACTAACTCATTTCTATACTGTCAATCATCCGACCGGACAACAAATCAAATTTATGAATCTTTGAATGGCCCGTGCTAGCCTTATGGTCTTGAACATCTGAATAAAACAGAAAATTTTGATTACATTGAGTACATACCCAAACAATATTTAGATCTTTGTCATTCATGTCTTTATCTAAGCATACGATTCAAACATACGATATAAGCAGTTTGAAAACAAATAATGTTAATTTATTTTGATTATTCTTTAGTAAAAATATCTGCAATTATTATAACGATAAAGTGTAAATAACTATTTTAATATGGCGCTGTTTAGAGTGTTTATTACATTATATTTCTATATATTAATCAAACTCTCTTGACATCCTTTATAAAAGGTTGCAATAAATTATAGAGTACATTTTTGGATAGTTTACTAATTGTGGCAAATTTTTTGGAATCGGTAATTCCTATTAGGAATTCGGTAATCGACATGGAATATGTTCATATCGCTTTTGAAACGGGGGTATACTTGTTCCTTCATGAGACAAAATTGAATCCTGTCATTCTAAGTAATAGTATCATTACTCAATCTTCACGAGTTAAAAAAAATGGGTTGTAACAAATACGATCTGTTTGAGCAATTACGATTTTAGTACCATCCATCTAATATTCTAAAAATTTAGAAAGGTATGAAGGATTCGTGTACCATGGCACTGGATAGCATTAATTTGCTTCCTTGAACCTTTTCTTAAAACTAGAACGAGTTAGAAGAAAAACTAAATTCATCTTAAGGTTATGTGGCTAAGATTTATCTCTTGTAATTTGTCTTTAGAACATACAAATTATCTCTCAACCAGATTGATGAGTTCAACTAGAATGTATTCTATAATCTTCTAATAGAATAAATAACAATACGTTATAAATATTATATAAAATAATTTATTTCGCTAGAAATAGCATACTTTTAGATGAACGGATTTCATCGGACATTATAAGAGTATGAATAGGGTTAATGAACCGTTGTGGTATTTGCTTCCTCATTTGTTCTTACCCCTAGGATTATGTCCGTATTTAGATTGTAACAAGTCTTGTTACATTGTAAGTTATTTTTGATTTAGAGTTGTCATTTTATAAGTTTATCCAAGTTACAATGACAATATTATCAGTTTGATGCAAAATAGATAAGTATTTTCAGAGTAACCTTTCTCCAATAAATGTGAAGGATAATTTTCAGTTCAATCTTGACTATAAACCGTCTTATTAAGTGTGGATCTCTACATGATTAACTTATAAATTTTAGAACTACAAGATTATCCACATTGGTTCTAAAATTAGGTGTTCATGTATCTATTAGTGGTGGTATTTCAAATTCAGTTGATAACGCATTAAAAATCGGCTGTTCAGCTTTTCAGATATTTACTAGAAGTCCTAGACAATGGAAGACCAAGGAATTGACTCCAAATGAAACCGAAATGTTCAAAGAAAAATTAGATAATAGTTCAATTGGTCCTGAATCCGTTGTTGTACATATGCCGTACTTGCCTAATCTTTCGGCACCGACCAGTGAAATGTATGAAAAATCAATATTGGTGCTGACGGATGAAATTACGCGCTGCAATTTGCTGGGCATACCTTATCTTGTGATACATCTCGGAAGTCATCTGGGTCAGGGACCTAAAAATGGGATAAACCAGCTTGTAAATGCATGTACAAAATCACTGCAATCATACAGCGACCGAGGCTTACCAAAAAACAGAGTTAAAATCCTGTTGGAAAATAGTGCCGGACAGAAGAACAGTATTGGGAGCCAAATCGAGGAAATCCAAAGCATATTCAATATACTTGGGAAAAATGACTATGGCCTGTGCATAGACACATGCCATTTATTTGCCGCGGGCTATGATTTATCTTCTGAAACTGGTGTTACAACTCTCATTGAACAAATAGATAGTCATCTTGGTATAGAAAACATAAAAATAATTCATTTGAACGATTCAAAAGGAGACTTGGGATCTAACCTTGATAGACACTATCACCTTGGTTTAGGAAAAATTGGAGAAAGTGGGTTAAGACATTTAGTAAATTACAAGAAACTAAACAAAATTCCATTCATTATGGAAACGCCTATTGACGCTGTTAGAAATGATATTGATAACATCGAATTCGTAAGAAACGTCCTATGTAAGTAATCGCTATTGTTATTCATAATTGTTTTAATTTTGCTTCATATTCATAAGAAAAAGTACAGGGCTTCTTATAATAGCTCATTTTTAATTATCAACAATATTGGATTGTTTATTTTGTTTGACCAAATCAAAAAGCTCAGAGTCACGAAAATGATCTCCATGCCTAAAAGGTAGTGAACATTTGGATCATTTAATTGATATTCTTATTTGCTATTGATTTTTAGGTTGTAATTCAATTTTAGATTTCAAATGCAATTTTACATAAGGGATGAAACCCATCTTGTTAAATATTGTAATTAACGGTTAAATATCGGATTTCAATATAAAAATATTACATCAATATGTGCGAATATAATATAGTTTAAATACAATGATGCTACAACTATATATACCAGACCCATTAACAAGCTCCACTGAAAGAAGGTAGTAAAGGCAAAGTCTATTGGTATGCATACTAGGTAAATCCCAGTTTAGTGCTAATGTTCATGCCTTGTAAGAAATGATCAACCGTTTTAAGAACTGTTACCCTTTGAAGAGCCTTTATTACCTTTTCAAAATATGATTGAACGCATACCCCTTTACATGAATGGGTAGAGAATTTCCAAAAAATATATTTTCCCAAGCTATATTGTTATCGGGATTTTTTTAGTTTTATTCTCAAGTAGCTGGGTCGTGAAATTTACATTTCTTGAATTAATAATTATCTCTGGATTAAAAGCAAGAAGCTAAGAATCGCTGTTCCGCTATTAAAAATGAGTAGAAGGTTCTAGGATGTTTGAAACGGATTCTCGATTATTATTAAACTTTTTAATCAAGGTAGTTAACCATATTTATGATTCATATAAAGGAGGGAAAACCTGACTCGGACCAGTCTGAGAAAGTTTTTCTTATACTTGACAATCACAGCGAAATGATTTACGATTCTTATCCCGTTGTTATAAAACCACCTACCATGGACCATCTTATTTACAAGGCATCGGTTCTGGAAAAACAAACGAAGCGACGGCAGTGATTTCACTTAGTTCTTTTAAAAGATGTATATATCATTCATTTCATCATAGTATAGGATAGATAAATGGTCTCTCAATCTTATGAGAATAAATTCGGTATAAAATTATCGGATGATCAACGAATCAGCAATCTTGATAGTAATGGGTTGATCAAAACTGAGGAGTTAGTGCGAAAGATTCCGTTATATAACGAAAAGCTTGATGTTACCAAAAAAAGCGAAAATGGAAACTTGAAAATTGAAAAGAAATGGATTACGGTTATGAAGGAGATTGAGATTCCTTTAAAATATGAAGAGATTTTCATAAACGACAAGGTTTTCGATTCTTATAGTGACAGGGATAAAGGCGAAATTTTCTCCCAAATAAAAAGTAAGATATCTGAAGTATTTCTACGAGAAAAAACAGATGAGAAGGACAACAAACAACCTCAACCAACTGGTAGCGAGGTAGAGATTGTTTGCTTGGAACCCGAAGGAATAGATTTGAGTAAGAATGTAATAAGTGAAAAAGCTATTCCGCTTTCATATGTTACAATGGCCGACCAACCAAATATCCAACAGGCCGACCAACCAAATATCCAACAGGCCGACCAACCAAATATCCAACAGGCCGAC
>WHSX01000193.1 GCA_009379865.1 Candidatus Nitrosocosmicus sp. | reverse complement strand
CTTAAAACATCTAAAGGTCGTTGTATCCCGTCATAAATAGATTTAAGCAATCCTGGTCCTAATTGCATGGACAAAGCCCTTTTTGTATTAATTACTTTTTCGCCTGGCCTAATTCCAGTAGTATCTTCATAAACTTGGATAGTAGCCTTATTTCCTTCCAAGCGAATAATCTCTCCCAATAATCCTAAATCTCCAATGCGTACAACATGATACATCTCTGCATCCTCTACATCAGTAGCCACTACTACTGACCCTGAAATACGTGACACAATTGAATTTGACATGTTCCCTACTTTCCCTTTTATTTTCCCGTTTTAATACTTATCCCAAGCACTCGTTTTGCCAGAGCTGCAATAGATTCCTCATGAATAGTACCCTGCAACGCAGGCATAAAAATAACCAGTGGATCTATCGATGATTCAATTTTTGATCTGGTCAACTGAGACAATGAATCTTGTACGAATTGGCTTGCTATTATTAGATTGTATTTGTGAGAGGCGAAAAGATTTTCCATTTTTTTTACTGCCTCATTTTTGTCATTAACTGTGAATGTATCTTCAACACCCAACAATCTATAACCCATAACTAATTCTCTTTCTCCTATTACACCGATAGATTTAATATTTTCTTTTTTCTTACTAGACATCTTTTATCTTACTCCAAAACCAACAAAGAGTTAATACGTTCTGGTGTCAAATTATATCGCTTACCATATGCAATCCTTTTGATATTATCCCATTCAAATTCGGCAGTGATGATAAAGTAAAAAATTGTGCCAATTGACAATGCAATATTCTTTAATTTTCTTACATAATGATTGTTTATGTATTTATCCATGGCAACTTCAAAATCAATAAGGTTATGTGTTTTCAAATAATTATCTAAAAGATCATCAAATTTTATATGTTCATTAATCCTGTTTACAAAATCTTCAATGTTGTTTGATGAAGAAATTTCCAATAATTTTTCAATCGGAACTTTTCCTTCCTCGATAAGATGTTTTTTGACAATATCTCTATCAAGATTCGAATCTTTTCCTTTTAGCAGGGTCAATATATTTTTCTTATCTATTTGAGTACGAAACAGATCTCTCGCTATTCCCTCGTCACCTTGGAAAAATTTGATACTTTCTAGCAGGTTTATGTAATAAAATGACAAAAGTTCAGTCATCATAGGGCTTATATCAGATGTCTTTTGATATGTATCTAAATTTTGAATCAATATTGTCCCGTACTTGTACTTTACTAATTGATTAACAACGCCTTCTACTGTTGGTTGAGCTAATATAATTTTCATCTCGTCATGTGGAATATTACCTGCAGTGATACCGGCCGGAAAATTACGACTTGATACCAAAAATGGCTCTGTTTCTGTAATTGTGCGCCCTATGATTTTGGATGACAGAATGAGTTCAATGTTATGTATATCCCACTTTGAGAAATAAGCTCGGATAGCTTGCTTCCCGCTGTAGGGAGTAACCTCAAGCGCGATCTTATTGACTTCCACTAAATGTCGATTAATTGCAACTTCTAACAGTTCCGGTGGGGAGTAAAGAGCAGCAGCCCGGTCAATTTCAGGTCCATACCATGTTGATTCCAACATCCGTGCAACTTCTCCAACATCATCTGCCTTAACTAGACTCTGAATAAAATCAGGTGAAAGGAAATTAGTTGAGATTGCTTGCAACCTTCCAAAAGAAGCGGAGTACGATGATGTAGCCATTTTGTCAAATCATTTTTTCATAAAGAAAGTTTTTAATTTCGTCTTCATGATTTTCCAATAGCTCTTCAAAAGTAAGATCTATTTCTCTACTCTGTGATTTGTCTACGGCAACAATCCCTCCCATAGTAGATATACTAGATCCTAGGGTAACCTTCTTTTCCTTCAAGTATGGAATATCAGATTCCCTACATTTTATGATAATGTCTTCACCCAAGTACCTTTTTGCGTAAAGTACCATATCCTCCAATGTTTTTTTGTAATCGGCCTTTTTAGTATTATTCTTCAACTCTTGCTTTATTGAGTTCAATGCAGAATTCATAGTCACATTAATTGCATCAAATAGAATTTTTTTTGCTTCTAATCGTGCACTTTCAGTGATCCTCGCAAATTCTCTCTGAGATTTATTCTTAGCTTCATTTTCAGATTTTTCGTTTATCTCATTTAGTTTTTCGTTTTTTATTTGGGCTACTCTATTTTTTTTTTCATCCAATAAAGAATTAAGGATAGCTAATTCCTTTCTTTTTCTATCCTGTATTTCTTCTTCAAATGTATTTAGGGCTGACATTTGATTTTTCTAATCTTACAGTATTCCTAGTAATAGGATAATACCAAGGACGAAACCAATGATCCATAGAGTTTCAGGGATTACGAAGAAGAACAGAACCTGACCGAATTTTTCAGGTTTTTCTGCAATTATACCCATACCGGCTGCACCGATTCCTTGTTGGGCATTTCCAGTACCTATCAATCCTCCTGCTATAGCTATTGCAGCAGCAATAGCTAATAGGGATTTATTTAAACCGGCATCTCCAGTCGCGTTTTCTTGTGCAAAAGCTTGGGGGGTCAAGAGAGTAAAAGCCAACAATGCAGCGCCTGCTATTACAGGTATCATAAACAACTTTGAATAACGAGATTGTTTCATTAATAAATAAAGACCTGTGGTGGCATATTAATAGGTTTTTTTAAAATAATCCAAAATTCTTTGAGTTTTGTTAGATTATGTAATTATACATACTAAATTTCTGAAATTTATGAATTTAATGATCCTGTTATTTAGCTTGAGGTGAAACTAAAATGAAAGTTATTTTCGGTCTTTGTAAAAGGAGGTGAGCAAAAGGTATGATTTTATCAAAGTGATCTCACTTCCCAGATAATACTATTACTAGGATCTATGAAAAACTATCAGCAAAGTACTACTTTGATACGGATGTCAGCTTTGATAAGAAAGCTAGTCCCACGAAAGTACTTGTATCGCAATTCATATATCAAAAGATCTGAAAATGCCCCTGTTGAGTTGATCAGGTATTAAAATCATTGTCACAGTTAGTCAATTCTTTATCTAAGTCAAGCAAGGTGAAAATTCATCAATTTAGACCTGATACAAATTATCCTCGAAGTTTCGAGTTAGGCAAAATATTGTCAGATAGATTGATTAGTATAAAATAATCTTTTATTAAATAACTTGACTTGATAATTTATGGAACTATCTTGTTAAGAAGTATCCTCGGGCTAATCATTCTATCAATTATTAGACGGAATGAACATGATATTGTGAATGTATATGATACATTCTCCAATCTAATGAGAATTGCTACCGGAGGGAAGCTGCTAAACTTTGGATACTGGACAAAGGATATCACAAACCCACTCCAGGCACAGATACAACTTACAAAATTATTTGCAATTTACGGATCTTTTGAAAAGGCTCAAACATTATTGGATGTAGGAAGTGGTTTCTCCATACCGGCACTACACTGGATCCATAGTTATTCTAATCTCAAAATATATTGCTTAAACATTAGTCTGAAACAACTAAAAAGTGCAAATTCTGACATGGACAGAATCCATCATTCAAAAGATGTCAACGTGGACCTAAGCTCGAGTGGAAATCTTGGTCACAGAATATTTCACATTAATTCAACTTCAACATCAATTCCGATTAGAAATGAGAGTGTGGACAGAATAGCGGCATTTGAATCAGCGCAGCACTTTAAGCCGATCGCCCAATTTATACATGAATCAAAACGTATCCTAATGAATTCGGGACAGCTTATTATGGCTTTGCCAGTCATAACTAATAAATCAAATCTAATGCCATTTTCAAAAAGTTATAACCTCGGAATACTTGCAGTAACGTGGGCCTCTGAACATTATAGCGTTAACATGTTGGAATCCTTGTTACTTAAGGATGACTTTGAATTATCAAATATAGAGTATATTGGAGGGAAGATCTATGGACCATTGGCCGACTTCTATATACAAAATCGCGATAGATTAAGGTCTGAAATAACCAAAGAATACCCCAAGTTTCTTGAAATAATTCTTTATAAATCCATGGTAAAGATGAAGCTCGAATCCGACAGAAATTTTATTGATTATGTATTAATAAAGGCCATAAAGAGATAATGAATTTCAAACCAATGTTATTGTAATTAGTAATATTGACACCCGAATTGGAGAAGAATTGGGTAGAAATTACAAAATTATCTGTAAAAAATTAATCTAAAAAACCAGAAATTAGGAAATACCCTTGAAATACTAGCACTCTGCAAAAAGAAGGCAAGCCAGGGCGGACCCAAATGTGCAAATTAATATCACTTCCCGACCTTGATAGTCCGTGATAATAAGGTCACATGCCTGTTCTAAATGTTCAGCAAGTATAACTTCAAATAAACTTGTATCTGATATCAAATGGAAGTTAATTTTGGCCCATTCAAGATCTGATTCATGTATATCGGTATCCCAGTTAAACAAAAAATACGGTGATAAGACTGCGCTAGATGGGGTATTTTTCGAGGTTAATTACGGGAAGGTTTTTGGATTCTTGGGTCCAAATGGTGCTGGTAAAAGTACAACTATCAAGATCCTCACAACTCTACTATTACCTTCATCCGGAAATGTAAAGATTTTTGGTTTGGATGTTAACAAATCTTCCTCAGCGATCAGGAAGAGAATAGGAGTTATATCTCAACAGCCTAGCTCAGAGGCAAACTTAACCGTGGAAAGGGCTCTGGACTTGTATGGATTAATGTGGGGAATAGAAAGAACCAAAAGGAAAGAGAAAATCACTGAAATAATTAATTCATTTGATCTACAAGAAATTAGAAATGTTAAAAATGACGAATTGTCAATTGGCCAAAAAAGACGAGTACAAGTTGCTAGAGAATTCATTCATGAAATGGACCTCTTATTTCTAGACGAACCTACTGTTGGGCTGGACCCTACAGCTCGTAGAGTGTTACTAGATTATATAAAAAACCAAGTGAAATCAGGACTTACAGTATTTTTTACAACTCACATTATGGAGGAAGCAGAGTATTTGTGTGATAATATAGCGATCATTAATAGAGGCAAAATAATCGCTTTTGATACCCCTTTAGGCCTGAAAAAAAAATATGGTAAAGAAAACATAATCCAAATCCATGTAAAGGAAAAGATTTCTGAGTTAATTTTGAAATTGGCATCAAACGCCTCGCCTGATTCCCAAATTGTTAAGGATGGGGAAAATGGCTTGAAAATAACCTCAATTGATCCCCAAAACACCTTAGCGAAATTAATTGAAAACTTTACAATAAAAGGGATAAAAATAATTAATGTGTCAATTAGTTCACCATCGTTGGAAGATGTATTTTTGACAATGGTAAAATAAATGGAATATTATTGGCTAGGCCTTAATCCTCAACATAGAAACAGCAGCAACAGAGAAAGCAACCATAGCTAGAATAGTAATTATGATTACTTCAAGGTTAACAAAGTCTGATACTTGAGCGTATACTCCGGCACGGGTTATGTCGACTACGTAGGTCAACGGATTTATATAGAAAGCTGTTTTCAGAGGTTCAGGAATGCCTTCTGCTGGGTAAAAGGTTGTACTTGCAAAAGCGAAAAACAGGAAAATGCCGTTGCTTATCACATTGAATCCCTCACTACTCTTCAACCTTGTTGAAATTATGACGGTAAACGATCCAAAAAAGATCGCCCCAATGATAATGGCATACAGAGTATACGGTATGCTCCATAAAGTAGGGTGAGCACTCCCAAGTACAGTAGGAAGTCCAATTATCAAGATTAACGAAGCACTTGTTAACCCCATCAGCATGATCGTTACTAAATTA
>WHSX01000192.1 GCA_009379865.1 Candidatus Nitrosocosmicus sp. | reverse complement strand
GATTTATTTGCATATCATTATAACAGCAATATCATGTCTTAACTTTACAGAGCCCAGGCGTCATTGAGAATGTTTTTATATCTTTTCCAAGTAAAAGGCTTGTATGGCTATTTTTCTTGATGTTCATAAAGTGCCATTTAAAGAAGAAAATCTCCAAGAGCTAGTTAATGCTCCCGCAGATGAATATGGTGTCACACATGTCAACTTATTTTACAACATGGAGGCTGGTGTATGTTTTTGTTTATTAAATGCTCCTGATAAAGAGGCAGTTATAAAGCATCACGATGAAGTTAATATAGAATGCGAATGGATTACAGAAGTTAGTATGGCAACAGGTAACGAATTCCTAAAATATAGTAACCGCTGAATATATTTGAATTCAAAAAAAATTATGTCAGCTGGAAAAATTCATTGTAGTGATGTGAATCACCAACTATGAAAACAGCAATACTAGTTGGGAACTTACAATTTATTCCCATTGGGTTATATGGAAAAGCAATAGAGAAAGGATAATCTTATATCTGTTGGTTGATTAATAACCCAAAGTTATTAGATATGCCCCAAGATATTGGCATAAAGGAAGTCGATGTAAGTCATACCCTTGATGAGCCCTAAACCTAATATCTAATATATTTTCCAATACTCAACGATATTTAGAAATAATTGTAGGTCAAGATTGGTTGGGCCTTTTAGTGGAGAGTCCATCAATTTTGACGCTTGTCAAGAAATTGAAACACCGCAGTGTTGATACTAAGATCGTAGTCGAAATTAGCAAGATGAACACTAATTATTCAAAGCGATTAATGAAATATTCTGATATAAAACATTCAGATGGATTAGTAGGTTGCAGCTTTAGGAATGAGCAATCATACTGTTTCTGTCACATCTCAGAACATAGATTGAGCAATTTGCGGCAGGAAATCGAATCGCCGGAGAAATTGACCCATTTTTTCTATATAGATAACATGCATTTTGTCAAACAACAAGAAATTTTATTTAAATCTTTGTGGCATGAATCCATTCCAGCAAGGGAAAAGATAACTGAAATTGAAAAAGGCATAATGGAAGTCATATTAAACCCCGAATCCGAATCAGAAATTGACATCAATTCCAATATAATTCTTTTTCGCATAGTGGAATCTTGCGTTGATCAAATACTAATATTAATTCCTATAACTGATCTCTTTTGGAGTTTTTATTATAGCAACCTGCTTGTTTCAATTTCAAAGATGTTGGTCAAAGACGTGACAGTAAAGATCTTAATTCACTTGGAAGATGGTCAAACAAATGTAAAAGATGAAATACGATATAAACTCAAGGAATTTTCTCAGGATTTGGACATTAATACTAATTTTTTCTCAAAAAAAATTCCCCAACCGTATTTATCTCTAATCGTAGATAACGTTGTTCTAATAGAAATTGATTACAAGAATGAAAAATCTATTCTTTCTAAAGACACGGTGAACCCCATGATGTCCTTCTCCATTAATGATACCCGAGTATCATCCTCAACGTCAGTTTTTGATATATTGTGGATACAATCTGATTTTGAAAGACAAAAAAAGATTAAACAGACTTATTTTGATATTTTTAAAGGATTCAATATGAAAAGCGAAAATTATAGTAGAGATTGGAATTTTAAAAAGAATAGAAACAAATGACATGACACCAAATCCCGTCATACTCTCCGAAATAACGAAACTTCGTTTCCCTCATTTAATCACTTTGGTACATCGAATTGATTTCTTGATCGAATCAATAAGCGAGAATTATGTTTAGTAAATATATAAATTAAGTTTATCATCCATTAAGTATTCTATAGTTTCTTTGATTTTAATTAACATTCAATAGTTATTATATCATCGAAGTAAATCAGAAAAGAATTACAAGAAAATAAACCGTATTTTTATTCCATCATGATCGTGATCATAAAATGATGATTTCTGGCGAAAATCTGATTCAAGTAACTATTCATCAATCAATAAACCATTCATGATGGGGTGGCTTTTCAATGATTCTATCTCTTTTTTTAATATTCATTTTCAAATAGACTGGTTTCATATTACTATAGTCCGAAAAAAGATGTAAAAACCTATATCATGATTTTTCCTTAATTTTTTTAGTCTTCCGCGTTGTATTATCTTGACTCAGTCCAGGAGTTGACCTATTGACAATTCTGATTCATTTATGGGGATAATAAAAATGACTAGCATTGATTGATGCCTATATCAATGATCAATTGAATCCAGCAGTGGAATCTCCTTCAACTAAACATAGCAGAGAATCATAATAAATCAAAGCAAGATAAGCTAACCTGACATAGATTGAAGAATTGTTTAATTACAGTACTCAAATGGATATCCGGGATCGCATGCATTCCGATTACCAATTTGTGATTGTAAAAAAAATTAGATTATTTGCGCTGTTATGAGGTCAAACAAATCATATAATTATTTGCAGTTTGACGAAATGCTAAAAAATTAAGGAGAACTACTTGTTTCCATCATTCCTTCTTCCATAGCTTGTTCTCTTTCTGTAGCTGATTGCATTTCTAGACCCAGTTTTCCATATCCTTCAGCAAGTTTTTCATTCACATGAACTACTGCAGTATTGATGTTCTCATAGGCGCTGCCTACTCTTTCTGGAAGAGCATCTGCTTCTTCCTGGGTTGTTATAACGCTACCAGGCGGAACAAATTTGTCATCTGCAATTTCTACTCCACCTGTTATAGTGCTTGCAACTCCAACTGCCACATCATTTCCTAGTTTTCCATCAAATACTAAACTTTCCATTCCAACAAATGTGTTATTTCCTACATAAGCAGGTCCATGTATCAAAACACCATGTGCTAAGCTTACATTTTCACCCACATAGACAGAATATCCGTTATCAAATCTGGTATCATTTCCTAACAAACGGTCTCCATTACTTGCAAATCTTCTATCATCTAGGTTGTTTCCATCTACTGTAGTTTCTAATCCATGGATTACAACACCATCTTGCATGTTTGAAAATGGTCCGATATGAAGGGGTGTTCCCTCATCACCTCTGCACACAGCTGTAGGTGCAACCAGAACATTCTGCCCGATATAACAATCTCCAATAACTACTGCGAACGGGTGGATGAATGCAGATCCTTGTATAGATGGAAAAGTTATGTTCGAGTTAAAATCGGTCATAACGTTTTCGTGAATATTTGGCCATTGCTGACTGTTTGAAGCAACTTGTTCACCTTGTTGTTGTTGCGATGCATTCCCTTGTCCATAACTTTGAGGTATTAATGTCATCAAGATAGCGATGCCTGCTATCGCAATTATACTAGTAAATAATTGAAAGTTTTTTCTATCCATTGTTATATCCTCGACATTTCATATTTAATCGCTAGAGTGAAATATTATTGATCCTTTTATCTAAAAGTTTTCTACATGTACAATTTCTCATTAAAAAACTGATTGACCAAGTGAGTTTTATAACATAATATTAAATCCCACTTGCAAGACAAAAAATGGACCAAGGTAAAAAGCACTATTAAGTTATGAGAGGACCACAAAAGGAACATCACTGGATGAAAAATTCGATAATGATTTTCATAACTACTTGTTGTTTGATTTTTTCAATCACTATGGCCATATCTCTTTTTTCCTGGGATTAGAAAGCAACTTTAGATATCAATAAAGAGTTACCAAACCTTGAATCCGACCAGTATAACATCTATAGCAACTCTACTTTAGGAATATCATTTGAGTATTCCTCTAATGGGACGTTACCTGAAAAACAATATTTATTTCAAGTAGGAGAACCAGATGTTCAGGCATCAGAATTTAAGTTTCCATCAGTTTATCGGTTGATTAATTAAATTAATAGCATTAAAGAAGCAGATCAAAATCTTAAACTGGGATTCGACCTAGAAGAAATAACTAAAGCGTATAAGGACCAATTATTCAGTAAATATGAACGAGCTAATGTGACCAAATCCCCTGTCTTATGAGAGTACATCATAGGCAACTATTCGGTGGACCATTTATTATAGTTACAAATAATGAAATTTTAGGTTCACCGGTTACACCACAAATATTCTTGGTAGCAAGAAATGATGAAATTAACATTTTAGAATATGTCACTCTTAAAGAGGACTTTGAGCATAAGGAGAGTCAGGAGATTCTAAATCACATCATTAATTCATTCAGATTTACTTAGCAGGTTTCCCTATTATTTATTGATCAATACTTTATTAAATTCTAAATCCTAGCTCGCCATTTATGTCCATATTGCCACCGCATCATTCATTATCATCCTCCTATTACCCCTAGGGTTGTATTATCTTTGAGACATCCAGATTTTTTGAATAAAACCTATATTCTCTCTCTTTCAGAGATTCAAAAAAACCACTGTTAACTCCTCACTTTTAATCCCTTTCTAACAGATCGTGGGATCTTGTCATAGTAGAGTTGTTGGTAATCAATAGTACCTATATTTGACTAAATATGATCTTGTCCATTATGCTAAAACTTGTTCATATTAGTATGGTAATTTAGACAAAAAAAAGAGTTGTTTTATTTACTTCATGAGAATAAGCAAAAAAATTACTTTGCTCTTACTTTGTACTCATTAATTGTCCCCTTATTTCACCATCTGGTTGTTGAACTGTGTGAATGTTAACATAAGTACTATTACCCTTAATTGCAGTTAGTAAGTCGGAGATTGCTTTTCCTTGTAGCGGCCCCTCCAAATTAATTCCTGTTAGAGTACCATTTATGGTAACCCCGTTTTGATTTGGATTCTGTAAGGGATCGAATGTGAATAGAGTCACTGCAATTGGTCCATTTTCTCCTAGAATTCCACTATGGATATGAGCTGCGGTTACATTCTGGATGCCAGAAGCATTAACGGAAAAGTCTAGTGTATCATTGCTTGGGAGAACTGGGACAAATCTTGCCTCTCCTGTTGCTTGAGTATCTACTGCTGGAACTTCCTCTTGACCAGTAAGGTTAGCAACAAAATCGTGGTTTGCGAATACTGTTGATGGACTTGAAATTGCTGATACCGCAATTACACTTCCCAGTGTTAGAGCAATGGTTAGAAATAACATCGTATTGTTTTTGATTGTCATCCACTTAATGTCAATAATATCGTATATAACCACTTTGTTTGGCTTCTCACTCCTCTAGAAAGCAACTCGAGCCCCGAATAATCCTCTTATAATATGTTAGATAAATTTCAATAAACGACGATTAAATGAGAATAATTTGGATAATTCTAAATTCTAGCCACATAACCACAGAATAATACATCAATGAATAGCTTCAATAACTAAAAGAGTGATTAGTTCCTTCTTCCTTTTTGTAAAAAAGATAATAATGAAATATTTGACAATAAAAAGGGAAACTTGGTTTTATACAGTACCTCGATGAAGTAACATTAATATAATCAATCCAAAACTAGGATGTCCCAATATTTTCTAAACATTATCACTTGAGCTCTTGGTGACCGACCATTTTTTCTTACGTAATGAACCCATTACGGTGTGGTTCAGATTGATATGAGATTGTACAAGTTCTTTAGGCGTCAAAGCCATCCACTGATTTAGGGATACATCTTGAAAACGCGAACTTTTGAACATCTCTAGGAAACGCAAAGGAGTATCGCCAATATTTTCGATGTAATGTCCCATAGCAAATGGGACATAGCCGACATCCCCTGCCTGGTAGTCAAAGGTGCGCGCTTTTCCTTCTGATGCAAATACTCCCATTCTGGCAGATCCCTCAATATAATATTGCCATTCGTCAGTATTTGGATGCCAATGCATCTCTCGCAATCCGCCTGGTTTGACTTCCACAAGCCCTGCAGCAATGTTGGTTGCTTCTGGAAAATTGGACGAATCGACCA
>WHSX01000191.1 GCA_009379865.1 Candidatus Nitrosocosmicus sp. | reverse complement strand
TAACCTGGTAAAGCAACTACTATTAACGAAAAAGTTTAATTCAGAAATGGAAGCAGAAACAACAGTTAACGACTACATAAGAGAGAGAGTGTTAAACAAAGTAGCAGGTAAAAGAGGCATATACGAATTTGATAAAGATAGACTAAGGGGCGAATACTGAAACTGATAGCTTATCTTTTAGTCTCAATTCATCAATAACTTTTATTCTTTTTGTATGTTTACATGTTTTGATATCCTTCTTACAAAATGTATAACCTCTGCAAGTGCAAAACCAGTATCTAGCATCCTTTAATTTATTAACTTTATAAATTTCACCAGTAGTAAACGATTTAACAATATAGATATCTTCCTCATCATCATATTGTACTGATTTGGTAATATGAGATATCATAAACATTTTTTATATACTATGTTTATATCTTTTCATTAGTAAAGATAACAATGTTTTGTAAAGGAGTATGTACTAGATATCAGGCAAAGAGACAGGGAAAGGATGGTAATCATTATTCTGAAGGGCATAAACGCTGTCAAGTTTGTCAAATATTCATAAAATGGGATGAAAGTTTATTTTGTCCGTGCTGTGGATATAGATTAAGAACAAAACCTCGAGATAAAAATGTAAAACAAAGATATGCTGAGAAAATGAAATCCTCGCATTTAGTATGACCAAAAAGAAAGGTGATAAACACCATACCGAGATTGAAAAAAACATAGTAATATCACTAATCCAGGATTATCGTCTTTTCAACTGTTCTGATAGAGAAATGTTACGACTTATCAATCAAAAAACAGGGGCAACCATCTCGTGGACCACCTTTCGCACCTTAAAAGCTCAGGCTACAAAAAAAGACACTGTTGCTTCTGAATGGCTAGACATCTACTGTAAAAATCAGATAGTGGATCACTACTGGAAAAGAATAAAGGAGCTAGAGTATGTTCAAAGAATACTGCTAGATGAAATAACACAGGAATATTCTAAAACAGACCACAAAAACAAATATGTTATTGTTCAACTGGCCAGAACAATAGGTGAGACTGCTACCAAATTACAGGAAATGGGAATGTCACCGCCTGTTTTAGCCAAACTCTACAGCATGATACCTAAAGAAATATTGCAAGACACTATTAGCAACGATCCAATAGAGCTAGAAAAGTATCTAAAGCTGTTTCATGATAATTTAGAGCAAGATAAGAAGGATAATAACAGGAAGGAAAAAGCTATACCTAAGCTAGTAGATAGTAACATAGTATCAGAAAAGAATGAGTCTAACTCAAGAACAACAACAACAACAACAACATCAGAATCAGACAAAAACGACAGAAACGATAATGAAATCGATCCTCTCAGTGCAGAGACCGCCATCCCACCTCCAATCGATAAAAAGAATGATACTAGACCCGATGGAGACACACAGGGAGAGACTGCAACAGCTCAAGGAGACCAGCCTATATTCTGATGCTTTAGTAAACATTCCTTTCTGGATTAAAGATCCTGCTATACATAAAATTTATTGGGAAAAATGTAAGTTCAAAGACCATAAAGGCTTTTGCTGTTTTACCCATGCTATAGGTCTCCCATACAAAGAGGGTTTTGGTTATCTACCCTGGTTTAATTATCAAACTAACTTTTTAGATGCTTTTGCAAATCATAAACTTATACGAGTCTTAAAGGCTACTGGCTTAGGATTCTCTGAGATAATGCTATATTTGTATGGCCATGTTGCTTATTCTCCAGAATACAGAGATAAAGAATGTCAAATAGTAATCATCACTGGTCCTAACATTGACATTGCGAAGAAACTGATAAAGAGACTCACCACTATCCTAAATAAACGCCTAAAACTTTATCCTAAAACTACACAGACAACAATAGAAATAAAAAACTGTACTATTGAGGCGTTCCCATCTCATCACGTTGATTCAGCTAGAGCCTTACCATATCCTATTCATTGTTTATTTGATGAGTCTGATTTTTCACCCTATGAACATGATGATCCCAACAATCCTCTCACTCTTTTAGAAAGATATATCCCAAAATCAAACCCCTGGATAGTTCCCATCACAACTCCAGGTATGCCAGGAGGGATAAACGAAAGGATGGATGAGGAAGAGACCAAAGCAATAGAGCAGGGCAAAACCCCTCGATACAAAACATTTAGATTCAATTACGAATGGGGTTTATACAAAATTTATAGACCTGAAGATATTGAGAGAGCCAGAGAATCACCATCCTTTGAAAGAGAATACAATCTCAAATATGGTTATGGTATTGGTAACATATATCAGGAAGTTTGGATAGGTAACGCTCTCTTAAAGGGTAGGCGATTAAAACATATTCCTGTATCTTTAACCTCAAAGAAATCAATGGGTCTAGATCCTGCTCATGGTTCTAGCAAGTTTGGAGTATCTATCATTGAATATTTACCTTATGCAAACTACAAACTAGGAACTGATCCACCTGAATTTGAACCTGCAACAAACATCAAAAGAGTAATACTATCAGCAGAATTCTCAAGAGAACTGTATGAAAAGATGTTGGATATGTGCTATAACTGGATTAAAGAATATAACATAGACTGGATCTTTTGCGATGGCTCTCAAACAGATTTTATCAGGTCTTTAAAAGGAAAGATAGGTGAGGAAACAGAATACGAGAAACTAATACAGAGAGCAAGAAAATACGGTAGTAATTTTGCTGATTACATGTCCGTTATCCCTGTTTTAAATCAAGAAGATGGTAAAAACTTGGTAGACCAGGCAAAATACTGGATGGGAGTTTCAAAGACAATAGCAATAGATGAAGATAATTGTAAACCGCTTATAGGACAGATGAGAAGTGCTAGACAAAAAGATACGGGAGTGCTAGACAAAGATAAACTAACTACGAAATCCACTACGTTTGACGCATTAGAGTCATTCCATTATAGCTTAAAGTATTTCAAACATAATTTTACAAAACCAGATGTAGATTGATATGATGATGATAATGATAATGAAACTTTAAAGCTCAGCAATAGGATTAAGAAGGTTACTAATAATATGTTCATACAAGATTTAATATTAACATACACTCTGTCATTATACGCTGCTACAGTAATAGGCTTTGTAGTTATCTTTAAAGGATTGTTCAAACAACAATGATCATGATTCCATCATCTACAACAACAGACGAAGTAGTAACAACAACTACTAATAACAAGTCAAATACAAATAACAATAAAAAACGCAAACAAAGAGGATCATACTATCAACAACATATTATCTACGATCATGTCTACACAGCATTAAAAGGTATAAGCACTAAAATAATACCTCTAAGTATTAACCGAATCACTTCCGCAAAAACTGTAAAATTATTCCTGGTCAAACATGGACTAGTAGAGGAAGTAAAATCAGATGATAATCTAAAGGCTGAATACCTGATTTATAGATACTATACTATCTCTCCTAAAGGCGTATTATTCATAAATAGATACGAAAGTTTCAAGGAGCTGTTTACTATAAAAAATGAATAGAGAAGACGCATTGAGAATTAGTAGTGAAATCCTCAATTCAGATATTGAGTTTAGAATGGGTAATGATGAAGTAATAGATAAAGTGAAATCTACGATAAAATACTTGGAAGCGAATTTGAAATGAGTATTAAATTCTTTGACCCTGATTCAAATAACAATTCTTCTAGCATAACAGACCCAAAGAGTGATATCGATATAGAGAACACTATACCACTATGTGATAGTTGCAAAAATGTCATACTCAAGCCTTATAAAGATCATAATAAGCTAATCTGTCCACAGTGTTTAACAGTTTATGATCCAAAGTATGAATATATACAGATTCAGGACCAGGAAACTACTCTAGATGATTTATCCGCAAAAGGAGAAATGACATTCATAAATGAGGATAAGAAAATAAGACAAAAAACGACTCTAAACAGACAAAATAGCAATTTAGAGAATACAGACTATATTAAGAAAGAATTCGATAGATACAGACAAACAGAAATAATACAAGATAAACCAGTAAGGAAATTAAATCGACAAAAAAGATAGATTAAATTAAATACAATACCTATTATCATATATTAAATGGTGAGCATAAAAATTATTGAAGCATCTGGTTATGGATACGTTGAATCACAAGTAAACAAGTATTTGAAAGAGAAGGGATTTGCATTTTCCAATGGATATAAGCTTCATTATTCTACTTCACGAAGTGGAGATAGTTCAGTTAGTTATTCCGTCTTAATTGAATATGAAGATAACTAGAGAAAGATTACATAGAAAAGACCATAGAGGAAACTCTATTGATTTTATATTCCGTAGTAATTGTATAACCTTTATCTCAATAGAAGGAAAAAAAGAAGATGATGAAATAACCTGTATTAGATGTAGAACTGATAAATATTTTCTATAATATAGCGTTCATCTAACTGAACAGACACACTAGTAAAAAATAATAATAAATAGACAAACCTTATAGCTCTTGATTTAATGTCTAGGTCTATCAATATGCCTAAAATTTACATTTCTTAAAATAAATTATGAATTTAATATTCATTACTACATATATTGATTGGATTTTAAATACAAAAACACAATTATACTTCTTCAAACATAATTCAAATGTTTACTATTTATTGGAATACTAACTGTAGTAAATAAAAAAGCTTAATAACTTCTGCTTAATATGTAAGACATGAATAAAACATTAATATATAGTCTATTTATAGCCTTCGCTATCCTGTCTTTGGGAGCAGTAATCCTACCTAGCAACGTGAACATGGCATCAGCTCAAGTAGATGATGTAATAGGAGATATATTAGATGGTGTAGAAGATTTACCTATATTAGGACCTATATTAGGTGATTTACCTTTGTAGTTAGGTTTTAATTGATTTGAACGCCAAAAGTAATAAAATTTATTTTTTTTGATTAAGACGGAAATAGAATCACCCCATTTTTATTCTTATACATCATATTTAGTATATAATCAAATGCCAAATTCAATCTAGGTAATAATAAAACCTTATAGCTTTCAATTTTTGTAAATTTTATTGTTGCTGCTAGATAATGAATTCAATCCCTTAATAGTAATACCATCTCCTAGAGACATAGACATAGTAGAGAAGAACATTAACGACATCGTAGTAGAAGGAAACAACTCTTTAAACAAAAAATATGATGTGTTATGGATAAAATACTATCCTGCGTTAGAAGCGTATAACCTTGGAGCTAAATACTTTCTAGAACATTCTGAACAATATTCACATCTTGTAATGATACCTGATGATATTGTTCTCAATGTAGAAAGCTTTGATAAACTAGTATTAGAGTTACAGAATCATGATTATGATGTATTATCTGGGGTCTGTAATATGTCAATGTTAAATGAGCGAGAAAAAAACCAAGCTAATGTAACTTTTAAACAACTTCCTGATCCCAGCCTCTACCGCATAGCACAGATCATGAAAATGTTTGTTACTTTTGATGAGTTAGGTAGCAACCTTATCCCTCAAAAAGTGCTATTTGCTGGCTTACCAGTTACCTTCATATCAAGAAAAGTAATGGAAAAGATGCAGTATAGATTCACACAGCTAGAACGTTATAAATGCTGTAGAGATCTAATGTTTAACAAATGGCTAAAGGAAAATGGAATAGATCACTATGTTATCTCCTCTGCCAGATTCCTGCATTTAAAACAGGATAGAACCAACAAACAAACAACCACTTTCTACGTTAATAAAAAAGAGTCATATACAAAATTAGTTAAGAAAGAGGATGAAGAGGGTAGATAGATAATACTTATAGCTCATTTTATCTATCATGATGGTATAATTGCCTATTAAGAATAAGAACAGTAATAACATTAGTAATAAATCTGATAGT
>WHSX01000190.1 GCA_009379865.1 Candidatus Nitrosocosmicus sp. | reverse complement strand
ATGTTCAAAAAGGATACCAGTTCAAAACAGAACTAGCATATGAGAAAGGCAAAGAAGTGATTGAAATAGATTCACCGTCATTCTTAGGAGGTAGTGGTAACAGATTAGGACCTATGGGGTATTGTATGGTAGGAATAACCTCTTGTTTTATTACCACATTTGTAAGTATTTTATCAAGTCATGGAATCAAACTCAACAAACTACGAATAAGTGCAGAATGTAACGTTAATTTTGCCAAGACATTTGATATTTCAGATGACCCTATTACAGAAGGGATAAATTTTGAAATTGATATTGGTAAAAATGAACACGAAGGGGATAATACTACAAATGACCAAAAACTTCAACAGCTGATTACTATAGCTGAAGAGAGATGTCCTGCTATTTACAGTATGAGTCATATTATTAAGGTAAGCGCAAAATTGAAATAAATAATAATCAAATTCAGGAAAATACTGTCTTGTCAATCTTATCAAATGATGTTTCTAAGATATTTAGCGGGTCCAGTGGGTTTAATGATAAATATATCATGAGTCGAAACATAAGAACGAAATTCATGAAGACATAACGGTCTAAATTATAGAAAATTATCCTTTACAGGATAAACTAAATATGATTGAGAGAGTTAGAAAGGTTAGCCACAGGGGTCAATCTTAAATTCCATTTGGCTTTCATTTTTGATAGTGTCTATATACCCTTTGTACCAATACCTCCATCACTATGTAAAGTATAGATATGATAGACATCGCGCCTTATTATTTTTAAATAACAAATAATATTTGGAAATAAATTGGTTCTATCTTTACAATTCATGATGATGTCTTTCAGCCATTTATTGAATGACAATTTAGTAAATTCATGTCCTTCCCATCGAATATCCTCCAATCAGTTCCATTCCTATGTTCAAAGACTATTGGGATAGTGAATGAAACACCAATAGTACCGATGATTTTGCATTGATAAACGCAACGACGGAAAATGACTATGCCGTCACCCGTTGTTATTATTGCTAGCTAACGTGTTTCACGACATAAGCAAAATTGTCTATTGTTTCTTTTAACCTCTATATGCTCTGACTACTTTGATTCGTTGCCAACAGAGACAAAATTATTTTGGCGCATGCTGTTTACCTTCTTCGTTACCAGTCGGCTCTGAATGAGGTTTCGGAAGTAGTGGGGTGATCGCTTTTGATATCAGAAACCCGGTGACTGCCCCAATAACAATTACTGGCAAAAGATCTGTCTGTCCTCCCATAAGCCCTAGTAAGAGAGCTACCGTCAAGGGGAGCGGGAAAACAGCGCATGCAACCGCTGCCATTCCCACGGTCACGCCTACACCCTCTGGAATGAATGTAAGGCCCTTGGAAATTGCAAGCCCTAGACATCCACCTATGAAAAATAACGGAAATATGGGTCCACCTTCAAATCCTGTGGTCAATGATGTGCTTGTTAGGAGGGCTTTCAAAACAACCATAATAAGCAAAAGTCCTATTCCAAAGGTGGCAGGGTTATGGATGATTTGCAGCAGTTGATTTTGACCAGAGTACAGAGTCAATGGGAGGAACGTTCCGATGAGGCCTATGACTATACCGCCTATGACTATACCGCCTATGACTGCACGGCTAACCGGTCTTTTGGCAAGCGGGGCAAAAACACGTTGAACGATGCCAAACACTAATTTGAACATGATCCCAACAAACCCAGCAATTATGCCAACAAGCAAAGCCCACCACAAGTCAACAAGGCGTGGTGAAGCATAGTCAGGGAAGCTGTAAATGCCAAGAAATGAACCATGCAATATTGCGGAATAGACGCCGTATCCAACAGCAGCAGCCAGTAGGCCGGGAATCAAATGACGATTGAGATCCAACTCTTTAATGAACATGTACTCAATGGCTCCAACAGCTCCAATCACGGGTGAACCGAAGAAGCCGCCGAAACCTCACGCTATGGAACTGTAAACAAGTACCTGAACATCATTCTTCTTGAGCCTGAGTCGGTCTGAAAGATAGCTTCCGAAACCTCCAGTCAGAAAAGTTAGAGGACCATCAGGACCAACGGCCGCCCCACTCCACAGTGATATGAATGCTTGAAGCATAATGCTCGGCACTTTGCGAGGATTGATTTGGCCAGTCTGGGCATACTGGCTCTGGGCAATTCCTAGTCCTCCATTCTGACCAAAAAATTTGATAACAAGGTCGATTAATACTCCCGCAATAGTGAGTAAGACCAATGGCCATATGTTGATATTAAGTACCATGATGCTTACTTGCTCAAAGAGCTTGATGCCTTGACCATAGAGGGTGATATAACCTACGGTAAGAAGAGATGATAGGGCGCCGAACAGTGCTGCATAGATCATCAATATGAAAAAGCTATTCTTCGAAGGTACGTCCGGTTCGACTGTCATGGTAAACTACACGTTCCAATGACTGCCTTGATTATGTTTGTATACATCCTTGCCTCTTTCGTGGTTTGTTTATAAGTGTTCCCCTTTTCTGCTAATACCAAGACAAGAGCTTCTCCTTGCTTTCTGTCAATTTACCACCTAATTTGTAACTTAACTGATTTATTATTTGCTATCCATAATTGAACACGAAAAATTAGGCAATATGAAAGTCTAGCAAGCTCCGGATAAGATCAATCCTTTCTTTTGGCCGCCAACTGATGGGGAATTCATTTATGACATTTAAAACGGTATGATAGTATATAACGGGCCCAGTGGTTTCCGCTGAATTTTCAACATTAAAGGGGACTCATTTAAGATTGTCCAAGAAATAGGTAAACCTTTTTCTCAGTATGAATAAATGCTCTTTACAAAGTCTGATATTATAAAAATCCGTTATTTCAAATTTTAGAGGGTTAAATACATTTATTTTTATCATTTTATAAAGGATCAATGGTAAAAATCTCTGTATTTATCGGTACTAGTCTAGACGGATTCATTGCAAGAGAAGATGGAGATATAGGTTGGCTAAATAATGCCAACAAAAAAGTAACTTCTGGTGAAGATTTTGGTTTCAATAATTTTTTAGGGTCTGTAGACTTGATAATTATGGGAAGGAAAACTTTTGAGCAGGTTATATCCTTTGACCAATGGCTTTACAAAGAAATTAGAATGATTGTATTGACTTCAAAGAATATTGAAATCCATGAGAAACTAAAGAAAACCGTAACAACGCATAATGTATCATCCCCAGAACAATTGATTAACGAATTATCTGATCAATCTATTAATCACATATATGTAGACGGCGGCAAAGTGATTCAAGATTTTTTATCAGCAAGATTAGTCAATGAAATTACTGTTACTATAATACCAATACTTATAGGAAAAGGAAAATCATTTAGCGGATTATTGTCAAAAGATTTGTCTTTGCAACATCTAAAAACAACAGTATATGATTTTGGTTTTGTTCAAAATACATACAAGATCAATAAACAAGAAAAAGACAAAGATTAATAGAATTACATAATACATACATTCATCATACTTGATCATATGAATGATTTTTCATCGTTTCTACCATATGACTAAGTTAAATAGATTTGATTCCTTGAGTTCTTTAAAAAACATTTCACTTTGCAGAAACAACCATTGATGGCTTTGATCAGGCAGTATTGTTATTCATTGTCTAAAGAATGTTTCTATTTATTAAATCATCATGCTGTAAATAAAGATTCTATTAAGATGTATCTCCAACTACTTCAGAAGTTTGGATTCATATTAAGAATATTGACTAGATATTTGCTCAATCTGAGGATCGAATGCCATTGGATTTCTGAATACACTGTTATGTCTTGCCAAAGGTGTTCATCATATTGGAAAATAATCAATAAATAAGAATGGCTTACTCATTTTGGTTGCAAAGTATGTCCTTATTGGCAGTTAGATACATCTTCAGAAAATGTTAAAGGTCTTGATCAAGTTTTGGGTGCCCATAATATTCACATTCTTATGCAAATATACGATTAAGTTAATGAAGATAATAACTAAAGATTAGGACCATCGAAGGAAGCCGCTAACATATTACACTTACAGCGATATTAATACGATACTTATAAAACTTTAAATACATCTCCTATTCCCAAAACTATTACATTGAAACTGTTATCATTGTTATCAATTGTTATTTTAATAGGGGGATCGTTTCTTTACTGCTTTTCTTCCATACTATTGCCGGCATCAGTAATGTCATCATCATCATCACCAGCGTTGTCATCTTCGTCAGCAGTAAATGTTACTGATGAAACGTTAGATGAAGTAGCGATACTAAACAGTAAAGGTGTAACGCTTAATGGGTTAGGGAAGTACAATGATTCTATTGTCTACTTTGACAAGGCTCTTGCTATAGATCCAAAGAATGTTCTCGCGCTAAATGAGAAGGGTAATGCTTTTGGTGGCTTGGGGAATTACATACAGGCTATTTCCTCTTACGACAAAGCTCTAGCTTTGGATCCGAAGAATGCCACTGTATTAGATAATAAAGGTGTAGCTTTCTATCATTTAGGGAATTATACTGGGGCTATTACTTACTATGATCTGGCATTATCTTTAGATCCAACTGTTGTTTTTGCTTCATATGACAAAGGAAATGCTCTTGAGGCTCTAGAAAATTATTCAGGTGCGATAACATATTTTGACAAAGCATTAACTTTAGATCCAAATCACGTTCTTGCAATGATTGGCAAAGGATACGCACTTGACAAAATGGGAAATCATACACAAGCCGTTTTCAATTTTGATAAGGCTAAGGCCACAGATCCAAGATATATTCCTGACTTAACCAACAAAGCTAAATTCCTTGATAAGATTGGAAATTATAAACTGGCGGTTATTTACTATGACAAAGCTCTAGCCATAGATCCTAAGAATATTGATGCAATAAAAGGTAAAGAACAGACACTGGCTATTATAAATCAAACTGTTCCTGCGGGTTCATAACGGGGTCTCTTGTCCTATATCATTAGTGACATACACGAATAACTCAAGAGGATCTGATTTCCTCACAACCCCTAGATTAAGAATATCCAATCTAGTTTGTATCTCTTTTACTGCCAGGGAATCTGATTTGAGAATTAATACTACCGGAGCCCAATGGAAATTGAGTTTGGTAGGTAAAGGGGTTCAATGGATTCAATCATGGTAAGATAAGAAATAGTTATTTTAATACCTTTGATGTAAATAGTATATCTTAAACAAAACTGGTTTACGGATATAACCAGTCCTCCAGTTTCACTAGATAAATTACAACCCATTTCTAATAATATTGCGGGATTTCGGATTCCTTCCAATGCTTCCTAAGACATTGCTATCACTTTTACCTGTGTAATCATATCATCTCAGATCGCCATTTGCTTCTACACCAAATAACCTCGACTTGGATCCAAACAATCTTTGGAGAGGGTAGAACTATGCTGTATCGCTTGTGATATCTATTATTCAACTAATTTATTAAATCAATATACTTTAATGTGAAAACAGTATACCATTCAAAAACCCAAATTCACCTTATTCTGCCAATTAAACTCTGCCGGTGGACTTCAGTACAGTATCAATCCTTTAATGTGGATTCAATTGATAACTGGCCCGTCGAATATTTAACCAATCCAGAGTTCAATTGAAGATTATAGCGGACCTATTACCCTCTCGTTGCTATTTGAGAATAACTAACTAATTCTAAGAATTTTTAACTAACAACAACATTAATCAGACTTGGGATAATTAGTTCAAGGAAATACAATGGTCCAAGTGTTTTCCGATGTATTTTCACCACAAAAGAAGGACTCGATTACTATGGATCCGAAATTTACTAAGAGCCTATCCCAAAATTATTTTTCTGTATATGATGATGCAACATGAGAACTGTACCAACCCCAGGTAGTTCTCCACCTTCTTTTCATACCTTGTGAACAGTT
>WHSX01000018.1 GCA_009379865.1 Candidatus Nitrosocosmicus sp. | reverse complement strand
AGAATGCTATCCCAATGGGTGTGGAACAGGTGGTATCACCCGATGAAAATGGGTCTTATTTGGTAATTACGCCGCATGTGGCTGAACAAATATTTACTGACATGGGTATTGATGACACCAAAATAGTCATCGTGTATGGTGAATACCCAGATCCTTCACTAGCAAGAATTGTTTGGACACTTATTTATTTTGGTCACGGGAATGTAAAGATTCTAGACATTGGTTTTGAAAACTGGTCACAAAGCGGATACCCCGTTACAAGAGAGTTTAAACCAAAGAATGCAGCGACAAAACCAGACAGAGGATTTGTTGCGCGTATTAAAGAAACTGAGAGAGCTGATGCACAATTCATTTATGAAGAGAAAGATAAGCCTGAAACTACAATCATAGATGCCCGCACACCCCAGGAGCATTTTCACGCAAGAATTCCAGGATCAATCCTGCACAATTATGATGAGGGAATTGGAGACATGGGAAAAATGATCAAGGATGGTGAAATGTTAAAACAAGATTTCGAAAAAATAGGTATTACCCAGGACAAGCAAATAATATGCTATTGTCACTCTGGAATTCGAGCTGCACATACCTATTTGCAACTAAAACAAGCAGGTTTTGCCAATGTAAGACTGTACGATGGGTCTATCACAGATTGGGCCAAGCGTAAATACCCTTTAAGATAAAAATTATCATTAGTTTTTACACTAGATTTTGATAATTATGAAGCCTTTTGATACTCACCAAAGTAATCAAGCAAATAATGACTTTGGAAAACATCTTGACGGATTAATGAATAAGTGAATTAAGAATCTATGATTGCCTGGAATCTATCATTTATTTGTCTTCTTGGTCATTCAAGGATTTATACGGATATGGATTTGCTATCGAGTTAAATTATTATTTGGTCAATAATTGAAATATATGTTCTTAACGACTAGATGTATTACTATAACTTGCTATCAATAATCGATTTTGCCTTTTCAAATATTTGAATCCACATAGGCCACGTTAAAGTCCCAGTATTGGTATTTCTCCTGCTTGGATGATACGAAACGATCAGAGTCTTGGTAGAATCTATTTGGTAAACACTATTGTGTTTGAAGTACAATCCTCTTATATCACTCAATTTGCAATACGTATCAAAAGCCATTTTGCCTAAAGTTATGACTACGACTACACTACTTTTCAATAGATTTAACTCGCTTCTTAAAAATAGTGAACAATTAGAAATTTCAGAATTAGTGGGTTTGTTCATCGGAGGAGCGCATTTGACTATAGAGGTAACGTATGCATCTGACAAGAGCAACCCATCATCAATAGATACACTGTTCGGGCTATTAGCAAAACCTGTTTCAAACATTGCTTTCATTAACCATTCCCCGGAGCTATCTCCTGTAAACATCCTTCCTGTTCTGTTACCACCATTGGCTGCTGGTGCTAATCCAATTATCAATAATCTCGCTTTAGGATCACCAAAAGACGGTACAGGTTTTGCCCAATATGTATGACCACTATATCTGTGCGGCCTATAGTCCCCAACTTGGCGAATATATTGCAAGAGACGAGGACACTGGCTGCATGTCATGATTTGTTCATTAACTTTATCTAATGACAAATATTGTTCATCTGTATTCCTTTTTCATTTTAGTAAGTATTAATATTCAATATAGTTCTTTATTTTTGATTTGATTATAGATCCTATTTCTAATGTATCTACAATAATGATGATACCACATCTTATCATTACCGGAACGATAAAATTAACCGGCATTGACTCAAATTATTTATGGACAAATTTGGTAATAAAATGAAAATTCATAGAGGATTTTGTAAATTGGATCCGATTTTCAAATTGGATTTCTCATATTTCCAAATGCAAGTGAATTAAGAATTAGAGTATAAAACAGAAGGGTTAAATATCAAAATTTATACTACCTAGTATGCACCCACTAATTGAATTCCAATACTGGACAGTTACTGAATTTATAAGACAGTTGATCGAAGGCAATGTGATTTCGACAATTGGTGATAAGGAAGTAGATGAGTTGGATAAGAAAGTACTACAATGGATAGAACGAAGCTATGAAAAAGACTTTGATGTACATGACGATGTAATGTTACAAGGTCTTACTAAAGAAATATTCGATCAAATTGTTTTTCTAAGACTTACTGGGGTATTATCAGGTATTTTATCCATACACAAGTTTGGCAAATCTTAATTCCTGAACCTTTTTAAAATAGTATCATTGAGTCTGCACCTATCTTTTTATCAAAAATCAAATCTAGATTTAAAGTATAAAATTCAACATCCTTTGAAACTAATGAATGCGAGAGTGAGAAGAAGAGTGGTATATGTTTTTGTGAAAATTAATTACTGAAATAGTGTACACAGTAGATCGGTTGTCTGGTTCCAATACTTTTTTTTTGTATCCTAGTAGTTAAAAAAAGTATACGATGTAATAGGAACATATTCAGGAATAAGATGGTTTTTGTCTTGGTTATCAACTGGATTATCTTCAAGGGTCTGAGCATAAACAACCATAGTCAAGATTTTGTTTTTTGTGTTTAAAGTATCTGGAAGTTGAAATTCCAAGTCAATATTATTCTTACTCAAGTCCCACTTTTTTGCTTCTATAATCTTGTAGGAATCATCTTTTTTTTCCTGAATATATTGCAAGTCTGATGGTAATGGTTTAGATATCATTAATTTAAGATCTCCAAAATCGTAACTATTCTTGTCTCTATTTTTTTCATAATTCAGTTTGGTCGGGAACTCGTCTAAGAAGAACGAAACATGATTTATGACAAAATTAAATTTATTTTGATCATTGATTTTAGCTTCCAATATTATATCTTCATTATTTTTTAGGATTTTAAGATCGGAGCTTAGATAGTGATTTTCAAAATTCTGTACCACAACAAAATAATATTTATTAAATGCGATGCCAATGCTCACGTGGGTATGAAACTTGTTTAAAATATTATTCTTGTGACCGTTGTTGCAACAAGCCTCATCATTATTCATCATTGAGTATTCCAAATCATTAATTGCCTTGTATTGATCAATGACTGGACAGTAAAACCGCTTGAAATCATAACATAAATCAGATGCTTTGTAGTAATTTTGGCCATCGTTTGAAAGTACATAACTTATTTGACCTATGTTTTGCTGAACGTAGCCAGTACCGTTATACAACGAATATAACATGTAGGGTTTAAACCCATCCATGGTCATATGAGATATAGTCTTTGTTTGTAATAACTCATTTGCGTGAATTTGGGCAGCTGTATTATTACTTTGTACTAATGGCGACAGACCATGCTTTGCACGATCCTCATTTATCTTGGCTAAACCAAAATTCTTTAATGCCTGCATAGTATCTAAGGAATCATTATTGTTAACCGTAGAGATGGGATTTGATGCGAATGATAAAGACACATTAGCTATAAGTAAAGAAAAAATCAAAAAGGAACCAACTAACAATGGTTGGTATTTTCTAAGCATATACAAAGAATTCTCATAAAAATTAATATTTTTATTTTTTGTATTATTCATGCAGTAAAATCTTCCTAATTTTTTCTCTATTTCGGTCATATTTACTAGTAGTTTCTTATCTTAACTGAGAGGAAATAATACCTACCCACCGGCAGATTTATTCGATAAATTGCTCACAGTTTGAAATGCCCTAAATTTAAAAATTTTCTTTAAATTATTTTCCACATACCCTTCCATTAATTTTCCTAAAAACAAAAAAGGCAATTCAAATTCAATCTTGTCCGTAATAACTGTTTGATTTTTTCCAATTTCTGAAAATAAGTGAATATGTTTCCATTTTTTGAATGGTCCTTTTACCATTTCATCAATATACATGTGTTTAGATATATCAACCAACGATATTATTGAATTCCATTTGCTGTTATAAAGGACTAACCTCCCTGATATAGTCATTCTGAGACCTTCGACAATTTGTTTATTGGAGGTTTCAATAATTTTTAATTTCATGTTGGGAGGTGTAATTATTTCTAAATGCTTGATATCAGTATAGAAGTTCCAAACTTTATCTACGGCACAATTGACCTCGAATGATTGTTCAAAAGATTTCATTTTTCAATACATCACCAGATAAGTCAATTCTTAAGCTTTTCTAGAATTAGAAATTCATTTCCATCGATATCTTTAAACATCACATGAATTCCTAGAATAGATTTTAAAGGAGTACGGGAAAAAGTAACTCCTTTAGCTTTTAGATTATTAAAGGTACTATGAATATCATTGGTCCTAAAAACTATCACGGGCATTGGTTTTAGATCTTTTTTGGAAATTAGTGATTTTGGATACAGATTAATTGAGGAATTCGATGATCTGGGGGCAATTTCCACCCATCTGAAGTTTGGTCCCAATTTCAAATCACATATAACTTCAAAGTCTACCTTTTCGACCCAAAAGTTCAAAGATTCCTGCTGATCTTTTACAAATACAGATGTTGAAGCAATTCCAGTTATCACCATTTATCTAATTAATTCACATATTCCGCTTTCTTTTTAATGTTTTACGCTGCATTGAAATGGAAAATCTTTTATATAGACAGGTATAAGATCAATTGTTCTAATTTCATATCCATTCGTCTTTTACTATATGATAAATCTTCTTTCTTATGTCATCTAAATTAGTCTTTTCAACAATTAGACCTTGATCTTTTAGTTCCTCCAACCCTGTTTGAACTGTTCTGCGTGGTAAATTAGTAATATTAATTAATTCACTTTGTTCCATAGAATTTCTAGTTCGAATGATATAATAAATGAACTTTGTAGCTGGACTACCTTTGGCTATTTTTTTCATACTGGAAATTCCATAGCTAGAACGGGATAAGAATCCCTTTCTTTGCGATTCAATGGATATTACGTTCTCCAAATTTGTTTCACCAAGATTTACCCTTTGACCAAATTCAGCAATCATTGCTGACTGTTGAATTTCCAAAGGAGTTTCAAATATGATCTTATTTGGGGATATTTTCGATGTTACTGCACCAACTATATTCCATTTAATATTCCCTTTTTCGTCGTATATGCCTACAGCATATCCCAGATTACCTTCAAGGAGAATTTTTTCTGAACCTACTTCTATTGCCTCATTAATTTTAGTAATTGACTGATCAAACGAAAGTTGCCTTCTCGGATCTTTCTTTCCTACTTTCCATAGTGCTACTAAGTCTTTAGACTTTAATTTGGCTGCAATCTGTTTCTTTTTTTCAAGAGTTAATTCAATATTATTTTCACCTACTTCAATAATATCAAACCCCAACTTTGAGGCATCTTCAATGTATTTATCAAATGACTTTTCCAACAACGCATATTCTGTGAGCGTACTCCCAACGGAAACTAATATGTTATGTTCATGGTAGAAATTTATCCGTTCGATAAGTTGATCGTTTGAGATCAAGAGGGGTAGAGGACCATAAATTTTTACAATGTCGATTAGCGGAGAAATTATCTTGAAATTCGCACTATCAAATCCTTGAAATTTATCTACGATATATGTAATTCCTTCTTTCCTCGGTTTCTGCCAATCAATCCTTTTAGTAGATAAATGGTCGAGCATAAGTATCAATAGGATTAGAGGTATATTGAACTATACCCATATTGACACAATTGTCAAAAAAAGTCGTTAAAAGCTCATGGAATTTAATACCACATAGTTTATTTATATATAGGAAATCAGAAAGTCAGCACACACCATATCCAATTAGAAGGAAGGAACTAATGCAGTAATAGCCCGATTATAAAAAAATCCCTAGATTGTGTATATATATTCTCAATCAAATTACTTCTATAGATTCTCTAGGATAACCCTTGGTCAACAAAAATTCAGTTACCTTCGATCTATGATCCCCTTGCAATACGATCATCCCATTTTTTGCGGTTCCACCTGTACCTATGGATTTTTTTAGTTCATGAGCAATTGATTCCATTTTTTCTTGATCTGTAAACCCCTTGATGTTTGTTACCCGTTTACCTCGTTTAATTACATATAGTTGAACAATTATTTTAATCTCATCTTCATCGAGTTTTTTTAGTATATCGTCAAAAGAATTCTCGTCTGCGACTGCAAATGGTTCTATTCTATTTTTTTTAGAACTTACCGGTTTCTCTTTTTTTATCTCTGATATACTGATTACTATTTAGTGATGATATTTATTTTTTGTTATCAATTACGTGTAAAATATTCAAATAAATGATAATTGAATTTTAGGCTGATACGATCCTAGATGCGCTAAGGATCCTCGTTCAAATTGAAATTTCCAGTCAATCACCTCAATTGGTCATTATCTTTGAATATTGTAATCAATTATCAATTACAATTGCGATTCCCTGTTGTGAAAAGATTTAAAGATATTTATGTTGATGATTATCGGCATGATCTTCCCAGATACCCCGGAAACCAATTTGTGTGAAAATGTCAATACAATAATATCAAACTTGTACTGCAATTACAACATAATTTCCTTTTCGTATACTAAGTAAACTTGCTATTTTTGCTTTGATACCATATTTCTTACCTCTCATTTTTAGAATGTCGCTTGTCTCCTGTGAATCAACAAAATGTGCTGTGCCAGTCACCCATGTCCCCTTTGATGCGCCTCTATAATTGCATGGAGCCACTCTCACAACATTATTATTCTTAAGGCGTTTCACTTTTCCGGTCTTTTCTTTAGTTACTACAAAAATATCATTATCCTTTAGGATGAACCAAACTGGTGTAACTATTGGATAATTGTTTTTTCTATAAGTTTCAAGATTCAAATAGGATTCATTTTCAAATTGTTGGGTATTTACAGGCATGATATTTTTGACTGTCTGCTAGTTATAAAGAATGTCGTTGACAAAGATCCGTTGAATGAATAAGAGGTATTACGATACGTAAAGAGAATAGAAAAGATAAAAGCTGATTATTAAATTTATTAGATCTAAGATATTCATAATCTAAATAACTAAACAATTAAGATACAATATTTGATTGCAGAATATTAGATATACTATTACCGAACAAAGAGGAAGCACGAGAATAATCAAAATTAATAGGCCAGAGGTACATAATGCGATTAATTTCGATTTGGTTACAGAATTAAAGCGGGAGATTAGTCTATGTGAAACCAACGAGAAAATTTGTGCCTTAATCTTGACAGGAGAAGGATTAAACTCTTTCAGTGCTGGTGGGGATTTAAACACCGTTATTAAGATGTCTCCTTATGAAGCAATACAATACGCAAATCATGTTCATGAACTATTAAACCAAATTGAAGGGCTGGCCAAACCTGTACTCGCTGCAATTAATGGTTTTGCATTAGGCAGAGGATGTCAAATCGCACTGGCATGTGATTTGAGAATTGCATCCATTAATGCGAAAATAGGGCAACCAGAGGTTAAGATAGGAATTTCACCGGGATGGGGAGGTACACAGAGATTATCAAGAATAGTAGGCATCTCAAAAGCAAAAGAGTTGATATATACTGGAAAAATAATTGACGCCAACGAAGCACATAGAATAAAACTCGTCAATAAAATAGTTGGATTAAACGATGATGAAAAACAACAGGATAACCCGATATCCAAAAACGCTATTTTATTAAAAGAAAAACTACTACGGGAATGCGTTTCCATAGCAGAATCCATTAATAATGGTTATCCCATAGTGACAAAAACCTGCAAAGTCCTTATAAACAAGGCAAGAGATGCAGATAGCGATACCAGTTTACTCTTAGAATATCTTGCCTTCAGATACTGTTTGAACGATCTAATAAAAAAACGGGAAAATCTACTGGAAAATGACAATCATCCATAACTCCGTGGTTAGGATTCTCTAACATTATTTCCCTTCTAACGATTTGTTGTTCTCAATCTATTCTCTTGACCTTGCTAACTCAACTATTACAATTTAGGCCTGTTTTTTTTGTCAACCAGTAAATCTTAAAAAGGCTTTGAATTGATGACCCTTAAGCAGGTCTTAGTAAGTTATGAATGATATCTTATTCGCTCAAGGCCGTATCATGATAAGAAAGTGCGGAAAAAATACATTGAAATTTTTCCGTTAACATATATACTTATTTTTGTCGAAATTAATATAGATTCATGCCCTCGTTTAATTTTTTTAAGAAAAAAGATAAAGATATTTCAAAATTAAATAATAAAAAGAGTGGTGCTGGTGCTGGTGTTGCAAATTCAACAATACCTATCGTCCAAGCCCAAGACAATAAAATTACTATTGAGGACGCTGTAAAAGAGTTAGAAAAGAGTGAAGGAAGGATAACTAAGAATCTCCTGATTAATATGGAAAAGACATTTGAGGATACGAATCTAGCCTTTCAACACGTTAATACTATTGCAGAGGATTTGGACGCTGAAGTCATTAATACGGAAGAAGAAAAGCTGATGCCCTTAGTGCAGAATACAAAAAATACCATTGTAAGAGCATTAAAAAGAGAATCTTCCAACATCTTACCCATTCCCAAGACTTTTGAAGAGTTCATCAAATTCAGGGATGCAGTGGAGGCGTCAATAAACAGGTTCGGCGAAGTTACAAGCTCACATAGCAGAATCGTTAATACCTTTATGAAAAAACATGCAAATAGTTTAAGGGGAGAATTAAAAAGAATAAGTGACAGTTCTGAAAAATTAAACGACGAATATGATCATATAACCGAGGAAAGAAAAATGATAGAACACTGTAGATCTAACCTCTTAAGTATGCATTCCAAAGTAGATGAAATTAACAAGACAAACATTACAATAAAAAATCTTGATCAAGAAATCAGACAACTTAAAGAAGAAAAAGATAGGAGAGAAAAGGAAATTAATTCAATAAAATCCTCTTCAGACTATGGTAAATGTTTAAAATACCTACAAGAAAAGGAAGAAATTGATAAGAAGAGAAAGAAATCTATTAATGAACTCTACGAAATTTCCAACCGTTTGACAAAAGCGGCAAATAAATATTCTTATGGACTATCAAGAGGAACAGTAGAAAAAATAGACACAATTGTAAATAAACCTTCAGAAATAGTTTCCAAACCAGATATGTCAGAATACATAACACTACTAAAAGAAATCAAAGAATCTGTAAGGAGCAATAAAATTGTATTAAAGGATTCCAAAAAGGTATTACAATATTTTGACATGTTAATTGACGAACTACCGAAATTTAAAGCTGAGATCAAAGAGTTAGATTCAAGAGTAGATCGACTAAAGGACAAAGACAAAATAGCAGTCCTCGACGAATTAAAGAGAAAAGAAGAGGAGAGAAAAGAAGAGGAGAGAATCATCATGTTAGAAAATCAAAGGAAAGATGAGACTACTAAGCAAAAAATAGAACTTGAGGAACAAATGATATCGACAACTAGAGATATCGAAGATCAAATTCATAAACTATGCAGGAAGAAATATAAAATAATTATACCACCAGAATAAAATTTATCCATTAAAATAGAATAAACTGTGCAAGATTTTGGTAGATTACTTGATGGATATAATGCTATGAATACAATGAGTAACATTTGACATGAATATGACACATTTTAAGAGATCACCATAGTTACATAATAAAAGAATATAATTTTGATATTGATTTCATTGCTTTGCGAATCTTTCTATGAGATCCCTATGTTGAGGATACTGGAGTATCAATTTATCCTTAGTACCTAATTCAAAATCTTCAAAATCAAATCCCGGAGAAACGGTACAACCCATCAGTGCAAATGATGTCTTGTTGTGTATTTCGGCACAAAACCAAGTATCTTTTGTTACTATGTAATGGATATTTTCACTGTTTTCAAGATTATTGCCGAGTTGGATTCTTGGGCTAATACGGTCTTCGTTAATTATATGAATGGTAACAGGACTACCCAAATAGAAATGCCAAATTTCATCGCTCTTGACTCTATGAATAGCTGAGTATTGATTTCCTACCAACAAATAATATATTAAAGTGGAAGCTGGACGTATTTTTTCATGATAAGGTATCTCTTCAGAAATCTCATGTTCATGTTTCTTGTTATGAAATCCATTATTTGATATCATATCAGGGGAACGATATGATTCTTTAAAATATCCACCTTCAGAGACATGTTTCTCTAATTCTAATTTTTTGATAATAAACTCTGCATCGATCATCATCAAGAACTTAATTCTATAAATATTAAGAATTACTCTTGATAAGTGGATTACCTTCAGCAATCACCATAGTAAGGTGGCTAGTAAATGAAAAAGGATCACCATTCCATATTATCATTGATGGGATAAATTCAGGCTTGATTTGTCCAATATTGTCTATTCCGATAATTTCATCTGGTTCTTTGTTGATTTTTGAGATACACTCTGATTTTGAAAGCCCAAATCGTAAATCGTAACAAGTGTCTTAACGTATAGAATAGGTTTCTTTGCAAGATTATAGGATGATCACTCATTATGCAAATTTTACCTTTGAATCTATCAAAGGCTTCACGTTTCTCCAAGTCTCATTTTTTAATTCAACTTTGTATTAGAAACTGATGTAATGATACCGAATACACTATAAGGACATCCCCACTTACTGATATGAATATGAGAAAATCAGATCAAATAAATTGAAATAAGATATCTGTAGTTTTGTTTAGAGGGACAAATCAATACGTGAAAAACAGAAGAACGAATCTAATTTGTAGTCTATAGTGGTCCATTCAAATGTTGGATACCATTTGCTAATCTTCTATGTTTAATATTGCAACATCATGGATACCTTGTGGTATCGATAATTCTATTGCAGTTTTATTGTCAGTGTTTTTCAAGTTTGTGGTCTGGTAAGGCAATCCATCCATCATGATAGAAATAGGACCATTTTGGACAGGCATCAATTCTACTGATAGTGACCCAGGATAGGGATAGATATTGTTTATCTCAAAATTAAACTGTTTACTACTACCATTATAATTCATAGAATCGATTTGAACTAGTCCTGAAAATTTATATCCCAATATTTTTGTAGCAGATATATTGACAATTTTAAATTCATCAATTTTCATATCATCGATGTCACCTCCAACACAACTATAAAAATAAACTCTGTCCTTTATAGCAGGATCCGGTGTAAAGGAAAACGGTACTTTTTCGTCTGGATTTAAAACAGGTATAAAGGTCCTTACAGAGTCTATTTGCGTGCTATTTCGGTCATTTACAATCGCAAACAAGGTGATGTTATTGATTGGTATAGGACTGGTGTTGGTTATATTGCCGAATAATTCCTTATTTTTACCTTGAGGGATTACAGGATAATCCAATTTGATGGTATTTAGTTTAGTGGTAGGCATACTAACGTTTTCACTCACAAGAATAAACGGCTCTGCTTCTGCTGCTAAAGGAAAAATAGTAGAATTTAATATAAATTTGAAAGGAAATGGTTCATTATTTTTAGATAATATCGAATTATAAGGTTTTTCAGCAATGATTTCATGACTTGCTGTACTATTGTTAAATGCTAAGATACCTACTGTAACATTTTGTGGGTAAATCTGATAATCAGACTTTGCAACGGAATCAATAATTACGATGTTATTATCAACATCGAGATAAGATGAATAATTTTTGACATAGCTCCTGGGATTATCGGTTATATTGAGGTCGGAGTAGTCCACGGCATAGGATATATTGAAAGAGATTAGTAAAAGTATGACACATGCAAGAATGCTAGTCACAGAATAGGTGACAGAAATGTGATTGTAGGTTTTTGACAATCACAAGATTGTTATTAAAATTCGCATATAAGCCTTATTATCAGGAAAGTGTCCCACGTAAACCAAGTGTTAGATATAGAATGTAATTAATAATCTCAAAAAATATTAAATAGCATTTTTTTAGGATTTACCCAACAACCGACTGTTTTTTTTGACAAACAAACACCTAATGTTAACTATTGAATCAAAACATTCAAAAAATAGTTTTATGTTGGAAAATGCTTTCATAGATGAACGTGAACAATAGTATATTTAGCAAGATTTTGATTCCTGTGGATGGTTCTACAAATTCTATGAAAGCAATTGATTACGCTGTAGACCTAGCTGATAAATACAAAAGTGAGCTATTAGTGTTGCATGTCTTGTATTCACAATCAGGCTTTGCGTTTCACAAAGAAACAGTAGCGGGAGCCATTACTTCAAGTTCTTTAAATGATTTGAACCTTGAAGCAAAGCAAGAAGCAGAAAAATGGTTTGAAGAAATAAACAAGAGAGCCGAAGAAAGAAATGTACAAATTAAAACTGAAGTTGTGTTTACTGTGATATCTATAGTGGAAGGTATCCTAACATATGCTGAGAAGGAAAATATCAATTTGATAATTATTGGATCCAAAGGTAAATCCGGGTGGAAAAAACTAATAGTAGGAAGCGTAGCCTCAGGAATTTCTACATATGCCCATTGTCCCATCCTAATAGTAAAATAAAATTATAATCAAATAAATAGCAGAAAGGAATTTTGAAGTGCATTATTAAACATCAACAAGTGAAATCAATGAAGAATTTGCTGCTTTAAAGTTTGATAGTATAGTTAAAAAATTATCGCAGATGCAAGGATCATTAATACCAAGGCAGCAGTAAGAAAACCGAACATGATGTAAGGAATAAATTTATTTAATTTTAACACTTTGTGTAACTTTGATGCCACTGAATTGGGCTTTGATCCAGATAAAACATGATAATAAACTACTAGAGACAGAGAACCGCTAAACAGAATGACAATACCCTTTGTTGTATGAATCAAATCCTCAAATTGGAAATTTGAATTAAAGCCAAAAAGGACAAATCCGCTTGTAATAGAAACAGTAGAGGCAAATATCACAAGTTTACGAATGTGCGGCAAGATGATAGATAAATTGCCCCCTTCGTTTAAAGGTCTAATAATAGTGACTACAATTAGAGTAACACTCCACCACAATATTGATGAAACCGAATGAATACCCTGAATTAGTATACTGTATTCGCCAATCAAGACTACACAAACTATCTTTTTTTAATACAAATTTCTAAATGTTTCTAATATGATCTTTTATAAAATAGTTGCAGAAATCTTTATATAATTCACAATATTCAACCTTGACAAAATAGTTAAACATTATTCTAAATGTGCCTTATTTTTTTAATATTCTAGTTTTAAGAATTATGTCTGTTTCTCACATTCGGATGATTGTGAGCAAGTTTATCCGCCATGGTGGATAAAAGGTATCATAATAAACTTTTGATAATTTATTTTTCCCCTATGCTTCATCATAAAAATGGGGAAAATTAGATAGATGCTAAAAGGAGCCCCTTTTGAGTTGGAATATTCTTTGTCTGCATGACAATGGAGAAGGCAAACAGAAAAATAAATTAGTAAATCAAATTTAGATAATAATTCTTCCTTTCGAAATTGGTGGTAGCTATTGAACCAATTTGTCATTATTTGTTTGTATTAAAAGTATTATTCAGGTATGTACTAAAACGAACTATGTCATCTGGAGACAATTTTACAAGTTTATTTTTTCCAAATCCATTATGATCAAAACTGTCAAAATCACGGGTATAATTCTTTTTAAAATAATTGACTATAAAGGAGGTAGTCTTTTTCCTAAAGGATAACAAGAATTGAATGTCCTTAATGACTTTATTTGTTAAGGGTAATGTTCTCGGGTATATTTCGATTAAGACCGAATCAACTTTTGGGGATGGTGAAAACGACGTACGAGGAACATCGAGTAACTTCTTGATTGAGAACCGGTATTGAGACAATATAGAAATAGCCCTATAATTTTTCTCCCCGGGCTTTGAAAGAAGTTTTTCAACAAATTCACGTTGTAATAGGATTATCCCCCTTCTAAAATTTCTTTGGCACAACCATGTTACTGCGTTTCGACTCTCATAATAAGGCAAACTAGAGAAAAAAACATCAAAGGGAATAGTCAGATTTTCATTAAAACCATCCAGATGTAACAATGCTAAATTCGCATGTTTCAAATTTTTCTTACAATGAGAGTATAGAACAGAATCCAGTTCGAATGAATGTACAAATTTTGAAATTTTACACAGTTCTGTAGTAAGTATCCCCTTTCCCGTTCCAACTTCGTATATCACATCTTGTATATTGATTTTAGATTCTTGAATTATTTTTTTTATCATAGCATGATCTACAAGAAAATTTTGTCCTAATTTGGTCGGTTTTTTCAATGTGAGTTGAGAAATGTTTTGACTTGGCTTTTTTAATGGATTACTGTGAAAATTCTGGAATAAAAATTAGCCCTATTTTCTTACAAAGATATTCATTCGGGTTTCGCCAGAAATTTCATCATATATTCTTTTTGCAATTAATTTTGTTACATCTCGTAACCCCGTCCTAATTTGTAGATCTGAAAATGATTCGAATTTTCGCTTATCTCTTTCATCCAGTATCGACTTCATGTATGTTTTACCTATTCCGGGGATAAGCTCAAGGGAATGAACCCTTGGTGTCATTGGCTGAGCGGAATTGAAATAATCTATAAATCGTTTTTCATTTACATTCACTATTTTTTCAATTACAATTGGTAATTCATTTTTTGCGGATTGAGAAATGTGAGTGTAATCAAGTCTGCCCAATACACTAATAATTTTCTCTCGTCCATCTTTACCGATATATACACGTTCACCGATGCTAAACTTTTCGTTACTAATTCCTAATAATTCTAATAATGTTAAATGCTCTTCACCTATTGCGTGAATAATTACTCCTTCCCTCATTCTCACTATTGAAGATTTTCCATTTTGAATATAGTCTAAAATGTAAGCATACTCTTCGAATTTTCGTGGGGAAAAAGGATCACCATGTCTGCTATAATTATCTCTGTTTGAATTATACCTTGACAAAATTTGTTTTACCTTTACAAATATATAAGAAATGACTTTTTATTTAACTTTCAACTTGTGATTGAAGTTGTTCGTCCCCATTATTCTCATTCTTAGAGAGTAAAATGGATTTTATCTTTTCAAGTTTTTCTGTTACTATTAATTTTTTCCACCCAAATGTAAAAGCCCTTAATTCTTCTATGGACCGTGGCATTACATTTACCAATTCTACAGACTCTTCAGGGGTCAAATCACCTTCAGCCACAAGTCTATCAACCATTACTTTAGCAGGCTCGTAGTCCACCTTTGAAAACTTCTTAGAGTAATCAAATGTCCAACGTTGAATTTGATCCATTTCATCCACAGGAATAGTCTCTAATATTTTTTTCACTTCAGACAAAGTGATGATCTCTCTTTTTATTACTTCGGGCAAATCAAGCACACACTTTTTAATTAGTTATACAACTATTGGTCGAATATGATTAAGTTTTGTTTGTAAATACTTTGGCTTACTTCCAAACACTACAACGACTTTTACGATGCGTCTGCCAACATGCTCGATTATTCCAACTTTGCCCTGAAAACGTCTATGAGGCATAGTATTATGCTCGCTAGGATCTATATCAATTACAACTTTATCACCTGGTTTATATTCAATAAGCAAATATGATATACCTGTAATTTTATTAGATTTTGTTAATATCGATCTGGATTTCCTTCTAGTTCCGTGTGATGAGGGCATAACATCATTTTATAGTACCCTAATAAAAATTATTTACAATCAAAACACAATATCTCTACTTGCACTTTATTTTTTTATAGGATCAGAAATTCCAGATTCTCCTATTGAAAACAAAATTTCACTCTCAGGGTGATTTGGTGAATCGACAATTCTAGCGATCCGATTTCTGTCGGCCTTTCTCAGGTAAATCCGGTAAGTACTAGAATGTGCAAAGATATTCCCTCCAGCAGCTTTAAAGGAATTACCTGCAAAACCCGACTCTGGTGATGATTGAACCTGATTAGTTAATAAGACTGCGATTTGGTGAGTTTGAGCGATCCTCATAATAGTATGAACTAACTTATTCAAACGTTGTTGACGAATTGATAGCGTAGATAACCCCAGAAATTCGGAACGGTATAAAGAGATCGCAGAATCAAATATCATTAACTTTATGTCTTGAGTCTCAATTATTCTGCTTGACTCAGACAATATCAGTTCCTGATGCGAACTACTGTATGCCTTTGCAACCACAATGTTATCAAGGATTTTAGTAGGGTTTAGGGCACGCGCTCTTGAAATGGCATCAATTCTTTCTGGTCTAAAAGTATTTTCGGTATCAATATATAGTGCTCCGCCTTCTAACCCGCCTTCCGAATGATCGAGTTGCACCATTACGCAAGCAGTATGACATAACTGCGTTTTCCCCGTTCCGAATTCTCCATATACTTCGGTAATAGCATTAGTCTCAATTCCGCCACCAAGAAGTTTGTCAAAGTTCTTAGAACCAGTAGAAATCCTTCCAATTTTTTTTCGTTTATGATACAAGGTTGTAGCAGGGGTAAATCGCTTTTCCATTATTCCGAGATCCTCAAGAAATGTAATAGATTGATTATAAATGAAGGTAGAATCATCGATACTGATTCCAGATCTAGTAGAAATTTCAAACGGTCCTTCTATAACCAGATCTTTTATGGACAAAAAGCCTGATTCTTTTAATATCTTTATCATATCATCGGGTAAATTAGGTAATAAGTCTAAAGAAAAAGGATTTTTATTCGATTTAGAATTAAAGAACGGACTAGAATCTGGACTAAAATTCAAATATACATTATTTTATCTAGTCCAATATTTCAATAATGCTAATAATTCGGACTAAACAATGTTAAAGGTAATTTAGAAAAATATACCATGGGACTAATCTAACGAAAAAGAATGGACACAAAAATTTTCATTTATTATCTCAAGCATGAAATAGTCATTAATCTAATAAATAAACTATATTAAATCAAGTTGAAAACGATCTGTACTAGACTTGATTGTTGACTTAAACTTGAAAGGCAGAAATATCTTGGTAGTAGGGGCTGGCATGGAGGGCACCAAAAGGATAAAATCGTTGTCTAAACATGATTGTAAAATAATAATAATAAGCGAAACTGTCAATGAATCACTATACGAAATAGAGGGAAAAAACAATCCTATCATAATTATAAAAAGAAAAATTGATCCAAATATCATAGACGAGTTTAAAGATATTTTTGTAGTTTTTGCATCAACTAATGATCCATTTTTGAACAAGAAAATTATAGAGAGAGCAAAGGAGAAGGGAATACTTTCTTATATCATTGATGATGCTTCAGCGAGTGATTTCTTTTTCACTTCTATAATAAATATTGATGAAATAATTCAGATAGCAATCTCCACGTCGGGCAAAAGCCCCTTAATGAGCAAAATCATCAGAGATAGAATTGAAAAGGCTATAAAAAATATAATAGGGAAAAAAGATACAGATAATATTAAAATTCAAGAATTTGCTAGAGAACATGCAAGAAACTACATTGAGAATCAACATGAAAGAAGGAAGTTTTTGTACAGCATAGTAGACGATCAAGAGATTCAAGAATTAATAGCAAAAAATAACATAGATAAGGCCAAAGAAAGAATTATTAATACATTAGATAAATGGGAGGATAATAAAAGCAGATGACGCTATATCTAGGAGTACAATCATCACAATTTGTCAATATAAGAGTCACATTTAAAAACTCCCCTATTCACATACTAGAAAAATTTGCTTTTAAAGATGTTTTTGATGCTCATCAACATCTGTTGAATTTAGCTGATTTGCAAGAATGTATAATTTTGCAGACATGTAATCGTGTTGAAATTTATGGTGTAGGAATAAATCCTGATTATGATAATTTGATCAACGCATGGTCTTCTCTAATAGATTTACCAGCAGATAATGTGAAAAATAACGTGATAATAACCGATGGAGAAGAAGCTTTAAAACATCTAGTGAAATTAACATCTGGGCTCGATTCGTTAGTAGTAGGCGAGGATCAAATTTTAGGTCAGGTCAAAAGATCCCTAGAGTTTTCAAGAAAAAACGGGTTTGCAGGTCCGAATCTAAACATACTTTTTGACAAGACAATAAAAATAGGAAGTAGAGTTAGAACTTTAACAGGTATTAACAAAGGAAGCACATCAGTTGGGTCTATGGCAGTAAATTTAGCCTATGAATATTTTGATGACATAAAGGAAAAAGAGATTCTTCTCATTGGCTCTGGAGAGGGAGCTAGTTTAATCGCAAAAGCTCTTAAACAAAGAAATATGAAATTTTTTGTTACAAGTAGAACTTTTGAAAGAGCACGCTCATTTGCAGATACGGTAGCTGGTTCTCCCATACCTTTTGAAACGGCTTTGGAAAAAATCAATGACAATATAGACATCGTATTCATCTCAACGGTTGCTCCATATTATTTACTAACATATGAGAGAATTGCCAACATGATGAAAAACAGAAACAAAGGGTTAATGATTTTTGATTTATCAAATCCTAGAACTGTAGAAGACAAAATTGCTACTCTAAATAATATCAAATTGGTAAATATCGATCAAATTTCAGAAATCGTAGAAAAGAATGTTGGAAGAAGGAAAAAAGAAATTCAATCAGCAGAAAAGATAATAAATGATGAACTGATAGCAATCAAGGAAATTTTAAAGAGAAAGAGTTCTGAACCAGCTATTATAACCATATTCAAGAATGCAGATTCGATAAGAAATAAAGAATTCAAAAAGGCCTTATCATTAATTGGCAATAGAGTCGGTGATGATGATATTAAGATACTTGAACAGTTTTCATATGCACTGGTAGAAGGGATACTATCTACACCTATGAATAACTTACGAAAGGAATTCACAAATAATAAAAATGAAAATGAATTAATAAATTTGGCTTTAAAGTTATTTAATTATGAAAAACCGTAACGTGGATAAATCAAGGAACATGGACAAGAACCAAAATATAGATAGCGATTTTAAAGATAACATTAGTTTCATCTCAGATAAACATTTTAGTTATGATCTCTTTCCAAAAATGCGACTAAGGAGATTAAGGAAAACTGCGGCCATAAGAGAACTCTTCCAAGAGATACGTTTATCTCCAAAAGACTTTGTCATGCCTATATTTGTTCAAGAGGGAATAAACAAAAATCTGGAAATAGAATCAATGCCAGGAATATTTAGATATTCACCAGATAAAATTTTGGAAGAAATTGATCATATTTCAACTCTTGGAATTAAGGGAATAATCCTCTTTGGGATCCCACTAAAGAAAGACCTTAATGGAAAAAATTCATTCAATGACAAAGGTATTGTTCAAGAAACTATCAAATCCATAAAGAAAAACTTTGGAGAAAAATTAGCTATAATTACGGATGTATGCCTATGCCAGTATACATCACACGGCCATTGTGGAATTTTCCAAGGAAATGAGATAAATAACGACAAATCTTTGGATATCCTGTCAAAGACTGCTTTAAGCCACGCGGTCGCCGGTGCTGATATAGTAGCGCCCTCAGCCATGATGGATGGCCAAGTAAAATCTATTAGAGATATTCTTGATGATAATGAATTTAAGGATACACTAATAATGGGATATTCTGCCAAACAGGCATCATCTTTTTTTTCGCCATTTAGAGACGCAGCACACTCTAAACCTGAATCTGGAAATAGACGGTCATATCAAATGAGCTATCATAATTCAAGAGAAGCAAGTAGAGAAATCAAATCAGATATAGAAGAAGGCGCAGATGTACTTATGATAAAACCAGCGATACCTAATTTAGATTTAATTTATGCTGCAAAGCAAAATACTCTTCATCCTATTGCGGCTTATAGTGTATCTGGAGAATACTCTATGATAAAAGCAGCTACATTGAATAATTGGATGGATGAAAATCTTGCCGTTACGGAATCTCTGACTGCTATCAAACGAGCAGGTGCAAATATTATTATATCTTATTATGCAAAAAAAATGGCAGAAATTTTAGTGAATAGTTAGAGAAATGGCATGATATAGAACAGTCTAACAATGGGTAATCAAGTATAATACAATAGAAAATTATAAAAAATTAAGGTATTGGAGAGAACACGTGAATGTCTGTATCTTTCCCATCAGCTACGTATACATCCCCTTGGGAATCCAATGCAATTCCGACTGGATCCTCGATCTTTTCATGCAATGCACCCGTATTTCCAAATTGAGTGATATATGTACCATTATTACTAAAAACCTGAATTCTGTTATTATCACTATCTGACACGTATACATTGTTAGCGGGATCTATTGCTAAATCTATAGGTGCTCTAAATTGACCATTACCTGACCCGAAGGTTCCGAATTTCATCAAATAGTCTCCATTCTGATCGAATTTTTGAACTCTGTTGTTACTAGAATCAGTTACAAAAATATTATTATTTGAATCCACAGCTACATCCGCAGGATTATTAAATTGACCATTACCGGTACCCGGAGATCCAAAACTCATCATGTAATATCCATTAGGATCGAATTTTTGTACGTTATTATTTTCTCCAAAGTCTGTGGCATAAAGATTATCTTCTTTGTCCACCCCGACACCACCTGGACTAATAAATAATCCAGGGCCAAGACCAAATGATCCTATAGATCGAATAAAAGTGCCATTGGAGGTAAATTCTTTTATCGCATATGTTGGATTTCCAAAGTCAGCTATGTAAACAGAATTATTGGAATTTATTGCAATGCCAGCAGGATTAGTAAAGTACTGTGGCCCATTACCAAAAGTACCAAAACCAAGGATAAATGTGCCATTAGGAGTAAACTTTTGGATCATTTTGGTGGTATATCCAGCAAAATCAGATACATACACATTATCTTCAGAGTCAACACCAATACCAGAAACCTGGTTAAATTGACCTTGAGCAACTCCTTTCTCTCCCCACATAGTTTTATGTGCAAATTCGAGGGCATATGCAGAGAATTGGCTCGCCGTTAATAACATCACACCAATTACAAGTGTGCTTAAAATAGCAAATGGAATAAGCTTCATCTCGTAATATCAATGACCCATTATTTAAATAGTTTTTTAAAAGTCCAAAAATAAAGAAAAGAAAAACTTAGTTATTTAATGATCCAGTGTATTATTACCGGGTCCATTTTGTAGAGGAGAATTCTGGATGGATCTGTCAAATTCAGGGCTCGTCACTATTCCAAATAAGGTATGTGAATCGCCAAAATGATGATCTACACTTTCAGGGTCAAGCCATATTGATATTATACTCTGATTTGACAATGTAATGGAAGTAGGAATGTCAAGTGCCGGACCTTTGGCAAGGCTAACACTGGAAGTCCCATTATAGAATGTAGAATTAGTATCAGATTGCGATGAATTTAATAAAGTAAAATCAGTTACTGTATGTGTATGTCTACCAGTACCATCAGGTCGAATCATTTCGATTGCTGCATTAAATGAACTACTGTTCATATTAGAGGAAGTATCTGTAGCGTTAGGCAAACTCGATCTCCATACCCCTGCCAGTACCCATTCAATTGTACCGTTATTATCCGGAGTTATTCCGGTAATAGGCCCAAAAATATAAGTATTGTCAAGAAAATCAAGGGGCAAGGCCAATGCGTTTGTTGCAATCAAACCTAAAAA